>NZ_LNDC01000081.1:0-19020 GCF_001870905.1 Geitlerinema sp. PCC 9228 | reverse complement strand
TGACAAAAACCAGTGCGGCGGACGCAAAAAGCCGAAATCACATTGGCGAGGAAAACTTAACCCGCAAACAGCGGAGTTCATACAGTTCGTACGGGGAAGAAACTTTCTCTTCCCCCCTTTATTTTGCCACCAAGTGACACCAAAACTGACCGTCGGGAATGCAAGTGCGGCGAATCAACCCATAGCTGTAGGTGAGAAATGCCCCACTTAAATCCCGGCGGTAGCCGCTGGAGAACCATTCGCCATAGGGGTCGTGGACGATAAAACCGCGATCGTTGTAGCCCACCAGCACAATAATGTGCCCAAACCAGGTAAAATAGCCGTGCACGATCGCCGGGTTGCCCCCAGCCAGCCATTGTTTGGCTTCATCCATGGTGGCATCGGTTTTAAAAACTGCTTTCGCCCCATAGTCTTGCATAACATAGGACAAATGCCAGGGATTGTGGCGGCTGAGTCCGTTGTTCAGCATGTAGCGATACAGTTCGTCCTCGTACTGGTTGTAGCGAAAATCTTGACGGGGAATTTCTAAATAGTTCAAAACCATCGCCACGCTGGTGACGTTGCAAGCACCGGAAGGATTGTAGTAATTGTTATTTTGCGTGTGGTAAGGTACTGGCAATTTCACTTCCCTAGGGGGAAAATCGGCAGTGGGACGCTGCTGCGATCGCTGTTGCCCTTGCAAATCCACCCGACGCCCCCCTCCCGGCGACGTCATCGACGTACCATCCCCTTCCCAAATTTCAATGTGGGGAATAAACGCATACCAAACGCTCGACCCGCTCAAACTGCCCTGACGAACGACAATGCGTACGTGATTGCGCTCCACCTCGTAAAAAACCACCGCCATAGTATGTCCTTCGTGAATGTCCACCCGTTCGCTGCTGGGTAGTGTCGAAGAATCCACCGGCCGCAACTTGTAGCGTGTGGTTTGCCGGCTCCGCAAAAACAACGTTGGCGCATGCAGCCGCGGCGTATCGGCCAGTTTCTTCGCCGTTTCCTTGCCCAAATCCTCCACTTCCGCACAATCGGTCAAAGCCTGAAAACGCTGCAAAGCCGCATCCGATTTTGGTCCCCACAAACCGCTGGCGGGAGGTTCTAGCAGGTTGTGGTCGATCAGAATTTGCTGCACCTCGGCGGCGAGTTCCCGATCCGCAGCCACCTCCTCACTTCCCAAACTCAGATTCTGGCTAATGACATCTCGAAGTCTCATAGCTGTATCCCCTGCGTATAGGCATTGTTAGGCTTTATTGTAGCCCGTTCGAGCCAGGACAGGGACTAGAGAAAACGGCAGTTTGCCAGCTTGCCATATATAATGGAAAGGATCGCCGTCAGCGCACACCGAAACAACAAAGATTTACGCTATGTCCCCAGATACTGCCATCCAGGAGGAACTGCAAACCGCCATTGACAGCCGCCGGAATTTTGCCATTATTTCCCACCCAGACGCCGGAAAAACGACGCTCACAGAAAAACTATTGCTCTACGGAGGGGCGATTCGTCAAGCGGGTACGGTCAAAGCCAGGCGCGCCCAACGCAAAGCAACCTCCGATTGGATGCAAATGGAACAACAACGGGGCATTTCCATTACATCCACGGTTTTGCAGTTTACCTATCAAGACTGTCAAATTAACTTGCTGGATACCCCAGGACACCAAGATTTTGGCGAAGACACCTACCGTACCCTCGCAGCGGCCGACAATGCCGTGATGCTGGAAGATGCTGCCAAAGGCTTGGAAACGCAAACTCGCAAGCTGTTTGAAGTTTGCCGGATGCGGTCGATGCCCATTTTTACATTTATTAATAAGTTAGACCGTCCTGCGAGAGAACCTTTAGAACTGCTCGACGAAATCGAACAGGAGTTGGGATTGGAGACCTATCCGGTCAACTGGCCTATTGGTATGGGCGATCGCTTTAAAGGGGTTTTCGACCGCCGCCACCAGGAAATTCATTTATTTGAACGCAGCGAGCACGGCAGCCGCAAAGCCATCGAAACCACCATCGCTCTGGGCGATCCGCGCATTGAAGATTTCCTAGAAACCGACCTGTACTACCAATTTAAAGAGGAGTTGGAACTGCTAGAAGGACTGGGGTCCGAGTTGGATTTAGAACGGGTTTGGAAAGGAGAACTGACGCCGGTATTTTTCGGCAGTGCATTTACCAACTTTGGGGTGCAACTATTTTTAGATGCCTTTTTGGAATACGCCCTCAAACCCACCTCCCACAACAGCAGCCAAGGGGAAATTCCCCCCAGCCATCCCGACTTTAGCGGCTTCGTGTTCAAACTCCAAGCCAACATGGACCCCAAACACCGCGATCGCGTGGCGTTTGTCCGGGTTTGTACGGGAAAATTTGAAAAAGATATGATGGTCAAACATGCCCGCACTGGCAAAACCGTCCGCCTGTCGCGCCCGCAAAAGCTATTCGCCCAAAGTCGGGAATCGGTGGATATTGCCTATCCCGGGGATGTAATTGGTTTGAACAACCCCGGCATGTTTACCATTGGCGATACCATTTATAACGGTAAAAAAATCGAATACGAGGGCATTCCTTGCTTCTCGCCGGAACTATTTGCCTATTTAAAAAATCCCAACCCTTCCAAATTCAAACAGTTTCGCAAAGGGGTTTCGGAACTGCGCGAAGAAGGTGCCGTGCAAATTATGTATTCCACCGACGAATCCAAACGCGACCCCATTGTAGCGGCAGTTGGTCAGCTGCAGTTGGAAGTGGTTCAGTTTCGCATGGAACAAGAGTACGGTGTGGAAACCAAGTTAGAATATTTGCCCTTTACCGTTGCCCGTTGGGTGGCTGGTGGCTGGGAAGCCATGGAAAAAATCGGACGTTTGTTTAGTGCGGTCACCGTGACCGATAGCTGGGGACGTCCGGTTTTGCTGTTTCGCAACGAATGGAATTTACAGCAGACCCAATCAGACTTTCCCGATTTGCAGTTGAATCAAACGGCACCGGTGGTTTCTGGGAAAGAACCGGAACCCATTTAAGCGGAAATCCCCTAGTGCAAATTTCAGCAAGTTGCCTTTGATTTAGAAACCGGAAATGGGGAAAGATAAAAACGACCGCTCAACCGCCTCCAGGCAGCTACCATGACCGAACAACAGCTTGCAGCCGGATTGGCAGCCCTCAAACAAAAAGAGTACCAGCAAGCGATCGCGTTGCTCTCATCCGTGGTGCAAACGCCAGGGGAAAGCCAACAGTCGGTTTTGCGGGCACAAATGGGATTGGTGGTTGCCTACCAAAAGACCCACCAAATGGAAGCGGCTACGGAAATTTGCCAGCAATTGCAGCGATCGCAGGTGACCCAAGTACGCCAGTGGGCCAAAAAATGGTGCCAGCAGCGATCGCTGAAACCCACCCACCCAGCCACCGAGAAAGATCCCACAGGATTCGTTCCCCTGGAGAAAGACAACAACCCCCCCCCTTCTCCTACGGGATTTGTTCCTTTAGAGAAAAACCCAAAAAACCAGAAACACCAGAAAAACCAGAACCAGCCAGCCAACGGGGCGACCCAAGAAACATCAACCGGTGCGGTGGCACCCGACAAAACCAGCCACCAGCAACAACATTCTGCGATCGCGCCATCTCCACCAGCCCAACCCAAAAAGGCCCCACCACCGCAAGCGGCAGCCAAATCGACGCCACCGCCACCGCCACCGCCGCCGCCAAAACCCCAAAGCGATGGTACCTATGGCACCGGTCCTTCAGACCATCGCACGCCAACCATCCCCGCCAGCAGCGAACTTCCCTGGAAACATGCCCCCAAAGGGAAAAAACGGCGTGCCTTCAAATTGGAAAAAAAACAACAGTATCGCCTGGTACAAATAGCTACAGTTGCTGTTTGTTTTTGGTTGGTGGATACTCTCGTAGATCGGAGCATGTCCTTTACCAACCATATCCTCTACCAACTGCGATCGCTTCCTTTTGTGAATACGCTACAAATTTTCTACGACGACCCCAAACCAGCCGTAGCCGTGGGATTGTTGGTTTTGTTTGCGCTCATGCCCTGGCTGTGGGATGGCATCCTGCGATATTTCTACGGTTTGGAATTTACCGACCTCCGCGAGTTGGACGCCTACAGCATCCCAAGCCGCAAATTCATTCAACGCCAGTGTCGCGCCCGGAATTGCCCCCTGCCCAAAATTGGGATTTTGCCCTTGGAAGCACCGGTAGCCATGGCATACGGTCATTTGCCCCGTACCACGCGCTTGGTAGTTAGTCGGGGATTGTTGGAACAGTTAGACCCCCAGGAAATTGCCGCCGTTTATGCTGGGGAGTGGGCACATTTTCTCCAGGGAGATGGGGCGATTGTGAGTTGGGGAACCCTACTGTGCCAGATTCCCTATTTGCTGTACTGGAAAACCGCCACCTGGGGAGATAGCGTCGCTGCCAAACAAGCAGCAGCCACTCATACCTACGAAAAATCTATTTTGGGGATGTCTTTGTTTGCCGCCGTGGTGGCTTCAGTGGCAGGCTATGGTTTGTATTGGCTGGGGCGCTGGCCGTTTTTGCTGCTGTCGCGGTGGCGCTGTTTGCGTAGCGATCGCTTGGCGACCAACCTCACCAACGACCCCAATGCCCTCAGCCGCGCTTTGGTGAAAATAAGTTTGGGAATGGCGCGGGATATCCAAACCCAGGGGCAAACCCACTGGCTGCTGGAAAGCTGCGACCTGTTGTTTCCCATCGGTTGCCGGCAAGCCATAGGGGCAAGCAGTAGCTACTTGCACCACCGCCAAGAACGTTCCCAAAATTCCCTGGCAGCTTTATTTCCCTTTGATTGCAACCATCCTTACCGCCGGTGGCTGCTGCTGAACAACAGCCATCCCCTGTTGGGAGAACGGCTGCAATATTTGGCACGCTACGCCCAAATGCTGCGGGTAGAACCGGAATTCGATCCCGGTAAGGCGAAAAACCAACGCCCCAAGAAAGCCGTTGCCCTTACCTGGAACAATCTAATTGCCAAACTCCGCCCCATCTGGCAATCAGGTCCGCTTTACTGGCAGGGGTGTCCCTATTTTGGTGCCTTGCTGGGGTTGGGCATGGCTCTATGCCTAATTTTGGTAGGATGGATTGGCCAAGTTGGCAATGTGCAGGCGATTGAGTGGCTTTGGAGCGATCGCTTTTGGATCGCATACGGAGCGATGCTGGCTGGATTTAGTTTGGGTAGTTTTTGGCGTACCAATGCCTTGTTTCCCGATATCGAACCGACCCAGGCCATCCCAAGCAGCGCCCAACTCCCCCGCGATGCCCAGACGATGCCTGTGGCCAGTCCCCCTGTAGCTTTGCAGGGACGCTTATTGGGACGTCGCGGCCTCAGCAATTTGTTGGGACAGGATTTGATTTTACACTGCCACCGGGATTTGGTAAAGCTCAATGGTCTGTCGCCGTTGGATATTTATAAGTTCTTTTTGCGATCGCGATCGCAACAGCAAGTGTGGGATTGGATCGGCTGCCCAATAGAAGCCATTGGCTGGTTTCGCCAGGGGGCAACCCCCTGGATTGACGTGGAAACTTGGCAAAGCCACCAACAAGTAAGTCACAGCCGCCACCCAATTTGGTACACCCTGGTAGCTGCAGCCGCCGCCATTTGGGCTACTTACTGGTTGGCTACCGGTGGTATTTAGAAATGTTCTGCGTATGTTGCATTTTATTTTTGGGAATGTTATGTTTGTGGAAGTGCTTAGTGAATACAAACGCACCAGAAAAGCAGTTTGTATTTTCAAACCATACCTTTTGCAGGTGTTGTGGATGCTTCCAAAGTATCCTCAAAAAGACACCGAAAGATTTCACCGGAGAAGTCTCTCGAATGTCATTCCACCAGAGACATTTTTTTAGACAAGAAATTTTGCTAATCTAACTAGCCCAAATTTCAATAGTATGGTAGGTTAAAAAATAGCAAACTGTGCAGATTGACCGAAAGCAGCAGCATGAGGTGACGGGTGCAAAATCAAGACCAAACCGAATATTTACAACCATCCCATCCCCGTACGAGCTAAAAGGTGTCTCGGTAAGAGATCCTTCTAGCAAGTTAGGATGGGGTATAATGTTAGATGGTGTATTGGGTTTGGCAATCTTTTTGGTAGCTAGCATCAAAGCTATGTTTTTTAGCTGCGAGCGTAGAGTTCCTAAAAACCCGTCAACCGAGCTTTCCAATTCTCAGGCATTGTGACATGGGAAATGTAGCTATCTCAATTGATTTGCCGTCCAAATGACATATTTTGGTATTGACTTCCAATCATTTGACAACGAGTTGAGGCAAAGTTCTGCTGTAGGTACTCGCTCAACTTGGTCGTTTGTCTGCAAAAGACCGAGGAAATTTGACCTAGAGGCTGGGTTCTTTTACGCTGTCAACAAGAGTGCTGCAACTACAAAAGCTGCATTTTCCGCCTTGGGAAAAGCAAAAAGCGAGCTTGTTTCCCTTAACGAGTAAGGTCGAACAAGTTCTTGCGGTCAAAATCGGTCTAGCTCAATGCAACAACCCATACAAACTTATTGCTTTTGTCGATAAAAAACCCAATCGAGGAGGTATTTGTATGTCCGTTCGACTTTATGTAGGCAATCTCCCCAAAGAAGTTCTCGACCGTCAGGAACTACAAAATGTTTTTGCGGAAGAAAGCAACGTCATTTCCACCAAAATCATCAAACAGCGCAAAACTGGAAAATGCCGTGGTTTTGGCTTTTTGACCGTCAAAAACGAAGAAAGCGCCGATGAAATCATCGAGAAATTCAACGGCTACATGTTCAAAGACAATCCCCTGAAGATCGAAAAAGCGCAACCTCGTACGAAAAGCAGCAACGAGAAAGAAAACGAAAGCAAGAAAAGTCCTGAAGGGGAGAAAGAAAAAGAAGCCAAGCCAGCAGCCAAACAGCAGAAGGCCAATAAAGGCGGGAAAGGCAGCAAATCTCGCCGCGGCGGTGGCGGTGGTAGTCCCCAGGGTGGTGCTTCCGAAAAAGTGCAACCCGATCCTCGCTGGGCCGAAGAATTGGAAAAACTCAAGCAAATGCTGGCTACCGCGGAAAACTAACTGGACCTGTTGGCCGTTTGCAGCCACTGCAACGGCAGCAAAAGCCACCATGGGAGGGAAGGGAAAAGATATGCGGACCTCCTATGGTGGTTTTCCCATACCTTGATTTTAGGAAAGTTGGGAAAAAAGCTTGGCTGGTTGCTAAGTTGGCTGGCTAGTCTTCATCTTTCTCGCTCCATTTTTGCAGATCCTGTAGTAAAACGGAGCGATACTGCTGCCATTTTTGCCATGCTTCTGGGTCGCTGTTTTTCCCTTTTTGCAGCAACACTACCCCATCGCGAACATCCGTAATGCCGTATTTGCCAGCAGCGGTCACCGAATCGATGCGGGGAATCATGCCACGCAAACGTATGCGGTCGTTGTCAAAAGCTGGCATGTAAGTTTGCAACCGCCACAAATCCGCGATCGCATAATCTACCCAAATAACATCTCGCGCATCGTTGCGCAACTTCAAAGCCGGAAAACGAATAAGTTCCCGCCTGCCAGACAGTGGGGGAACAATATACGTCGTAGCAGCGACGCTGGCATCTTCGGGAATTTCGGAGAGTAAAGAGCGAATTTGTTCGGCATGTTGCCACTGACGGGGTAAAGATACGTACACCCACGGATCGAACGAGTCAGGAATTAAGAAATATAAAGTTCGACTGGGACTTGCCGTCACCGAAAGCAACACCGACAGCAACATGCAAGCGATCCAAAACCGCTTGAACGTGAACCCTCCCCTAGATTTCTGCGTTTCGGTAAACGATTTGGTCGGCTCCAGTGGGTTGCCTTTACGCGGCCAGTGAGTTGCCTTTTCGCGAAGTTCCACCGCCACATAGCGAACCACCGAAGAAACCGGATAAAACAGCAACGTTTCCCGCTGCCGCCACCAGCGAATGGTTCCGTAAGCCAATCCCGGTACAACCCCAATCGCATAACGCAGGCTAATCACCAATGCCGAATCTCCCCGCTGCAAGAAAATCTTCAGCAAGGGAAAACCAGCAATGGTCCAAGCTGCCGCTGACACCAGGGGAATAAAAGCAAAAGGCAGCAACTGACCGAACAAGTAGCCAAGTTTGGTAAGGGGTTCGCGAAACAACGCCGCCACCAACTGCCAAGGCTGGGAAAGCATATTCCAGAGAATTTCCAGTGTGGAAGCTTCCTCTTCGTTGGGAGCAAATTGTCCGAACCGTTCCAGAGGAAAGCGTCGCAGCATATCTTCCGAAAACTGCAGCATAACGACATTGGTCACCACCGTGACGTAGAGAAAGCCAATGGTACAAATTCCCAACCCCAGCCGGGGAAAGCGATTGCTGAACACCATATAGACGCCGATGCCGAAGAGGGTGATGCCAGTGTCTTCTCGAACTGCCAGTAGCAAAACCACCATCAGCCAAAACAGCCACCACCAACGTTTTTCCATGGCCAGCAGCAGGGTGAAGCAATATAAGGGAACCTGGGAGAGGTCGTGGAAATTGGACCATGTGGGGCCAATGACAGCGTTGGCACTATAAAAACTGGCACTAATAAAGGCTGACACTGGCGGTTGTAGGTACTGCCGCGCCAGAAAATATAAAACGATGCCGGCTGCTGTTACCACTGATACCTGGATGACGGTTAAAGTTGCCGGTGAGGGAAATAAAAGATATATCGGCAACCAAACGAGCAAGGCGGGGGTAAAATGCTGTCCCAAACGGCGATAGGTAACGTCGGGTACTTCGCCGGCGTGGACCACATCGGTGGAAAGGGTGGAAGAAAGGGAACTTTGAAACCAACGACCGTGAGCGTTGTTCCAGAAGACTTGGTGGAAGATGCCCTGGTCGTAGGACGCGAAGAAACTATAGTACCGATTGAGGGTTAAAATGAGGCTAATGACGAAAAATGCGATCGCCACTGCAATAGCAAATCGTAACCAAGGATTTTTGGACAAACCGCGCAACATCAGGTTCCGCCAAACGACAACCTTCATCATGCCATAGATTAACCGTGGAAAGGAGACAAGGATAGAATTGCTGGGATTTGAGTTTAATCTCTTGACAAAATAGATTTTTTATGGTATGTAAAGAAAAAGCGATCGCTACTGGAACCATGCAAGCAAGACCATGCAAGCACGAGAGTATCAAAAACGCATAGCGTCTTATATTCTCTACAACTTTGAAAATAGGGGAATCAAAGTTTATCTAGAAGTAGAACTAGGAAAAACGATTATTGGCAAAAACCGAAGAATCGATATTTTCGTATTCAACGAACCTCTAAACCAAGCACTTGCTCTGGAATGCAAATACCAGGATACCGGCGGTACGGCAGATGAAAAAATCCCATACACGCTTCAAGATTTAGAGGCATTACACTTTCCAGGATTTCTCGTTTATGCCGGAGAAGGGTTTTCCAAAGGAATTATTCATTTATTAGAAGGTTCTTCCCAGGCAGCCTATTGTTTGCCAGATGCAAGTTTCAATCAAAACTCCCATACCCGCGAACTCGACTCTATTTTGGCAGCAGTCTTTGACTGGTGGGATTTGGTACTTTGGGATAAAAAACCGTTTTCCTTAGAACCAGATAGCGCCCAATTTTCTTTGTTCGATAATCAAAATCGTAGCTGATATTTTTGCCCTCGTAAATACATAGCATAAAAAAATCTATTTATCGTGTTTTCCTTAAAATCGCGAACATGGTTGGGTAGGGGATTTCTGGTCATAAAATAGCGAGTCAAGTTGAATGGGATTTGGTATAAAACATAAACTCAAAACCAACCAAATATATTTTTCAAGTTAGCTACTAGTTTTTACCAGGTTGTAATTAATTTTTCTTAATGCTTTTCGCACCGTTTCCCGGCTAATTTTTGTAACGAGACCCCGCGCCTTCAGCTCATCCACCAGAAGCGTCAGCGTCCAT
Source organism: Geitlerinema sp. PCC 9228 (assembly GCF_001870905.1). Lineage (NCBI taxonomy): Bacteria > Bacillati > Cyanobacteriota > Cyanophyceae > Geitlerinematales > Geitlerinemataceae > Geitlerinema > Geitlerinema sp. PCC 9228. The sequence goes on along the minus strand of NZ_LNDC01000081.1, from coordinate 9,109 downwards.
CGCGTCTGTCCTTTGGGAGGTTCCGAGCAACAAATTGCCGCTAGCTGTTCTTGCAGTTCCCCGTCGAGTTTTGGCGGCACAGGAGGTTCCAAGCGTTGCTTTCTTTGCAGAGCCACTTCCCACCCAAACCGGACAAAATTTCTCCGAATTCTTGCCACTGTATTGACGTGCAACCCCAAGGCTTCAGCAATTTGGATATCTTTCCAACCTCCTTGAGGATGTTGTTGGTCAGCCATGAGCAAAACCCGAGCATGAAGAATTTTTTTAGCAGGAGCGGAACCATTCCGACTGATAGCACTCAACTTTTCTCGTTGTTGAGGGGTTAGATAAACTGTATATTTCAGATTCGGATTGCTCATGGAACTTGCGCTCGAAACTTTACTTACGATTTTAGCCTAGATGCGTTCCTACGACAAGTATGTCTATGTCTCGTTTAAAATTGTAGGGAAAATGCTAAAACCGCCATATTTTGATTTCCCTGTTCCGTTGTCAGGAGAAAAAGTAAAGATAATAATACATATAAGAAAAGATATTTGGCGATGGTGCCAAAAGTATCGGTCTTTCTGACCATCGCTTTAACGACAAAATGAAACTAGACCCCCTTCTACGATTGAAATGGTTTTTTTATGCACTCGGTACGGGAAATGGATACATTTGACAAAGTTCTCGAAACATTTCCATCCACCGATCGTAACTAGAATCGTTGTCTAAAATGCCGGAAAATTCTATAACTCGGTTCATATCATTTCTAGCTCGTTCGTTAGCTAACATATCCGATAAACCAGTATTTAAAAAATCAAATAGGCGATCGTAAGATATGGCATCAATATCTCCTTGTTTCCAAATTACCCGGTTTTCCGTAAAAACCACGTGCGGTAAAGGCTAGTCCTTTTAAAACTTGGCGGCGGTTGAGATCGAAGGCAGGCATGGTAAATATCGATGTAAACGGAAACTTTTGTCTATAGTACCTCATTCGATTGAAACAATCAAACATTTGCTGGTCAGAGAAATCCGTCTTAATAAAACCCTAATTATTTCTTGCAGATTTTTAAGGAAAATGCCTATCTCACATTTTTTTTGTGATTTTGTAGAAATCGGATTGCTTTCCTTTGATTAGAAAATTTTGGGTCTATATTCCCGGTTGCGCTGGCATGGAGTATTGTCCAACGAAAAATAAAGAATATCGAGGGATTTTACCCCCACGGAAGCGCCATTAAAAACTTTTTAGAATATTTATAGCTTGCGGTGGGAATATTATATCAAAGCTAAAATTAACGGATAGCTTTCTTTATTTATTTTTGAGGCGATTGGGTAATTGTTTCCAAAAGGGTTGTTCGGGAGGGGTACGCGTGGTGTTGGTGGCGCAGTGGACGTTGCCTCGCAGTTCTTGGTAGTAATCGTTGTCGAGGAAATGAACTTGCAGGGGAGATTTTGAAACTAACTTGCGGAAGGTTTCTTGGGTGACATCGCGATCGCGCACAATGGGTCCTCTGGGGTCGGCAACTAGGAAATGACCGTTGACTGCCACCGAGTTGACCATATTCGGCCACCAGGAATAACCAGTGAGGGAAAACATAGCCGGAATCTGAATAATTTGGTTGTCGTTGAGGCTAAATTCTCGCTTGAGTTTGGCAATGAGGGGATTGATACGATCGCGTTGAATTTGCAAGTTGTGTTCTATCAAACGACGGTTGTTCAAAGCACTTTGCACAGTTGTAGACGTACTCAACCCCCGATTGATGGCTTTGTTACCATGTCCTTCCCGTTGCAACCGGCGTAGCAAGTTGACACCAGCTTCTGGTGATACCACTAACATCAACGGTTTCTCATTCTTCGAGGGAATAAAACCAATCACCTCATCTACGTGACGAATCATCAACCAAGAGGTATCGATGTCCACCAGCGGTGCTTGAATTTCCTGCGCTCTCAAAAATTCCAATACCTCGGGATGCAAGGTAGCGGTGCCAGAATTGCCGTAATAAATTCTTCCTAAAGGATAACCTGGTAGTGGCGGTGTAACTTCTAAATTACCGTACCAATCAGCCCAGCGATCGCTTGGTAGCAAATTGCGAGGTTGTCCAATATTAAACCAGCCAAAATCAGATTTTAACAGCGATCGCGAAAAATTATCTTTCCCCCTACCTCGATTGCCGTGCAAAACACCGGGAAAAGACACGAGGTTTGGGTTATCTGAAAAAGCAGGAAACTGCAAATAACCGATTTCCATCGTATCCTGCATCCACAAAGTTCCCCGTCGAATGGTTTTTACCTCAGCCTGAGTTGGCGGCACAATTTTTTGAATTTGGCGAATAAAGCGATCGTTGCGGGTCCCCCAATCGCTGACAAAAAGGGATTTTACCGGTGCCGTATTGGGACGCATAATCCAGGGAGACACCCGCAACTTCACCGTATCGGCAGTTAGGAGATTCCCTTCTTGAGAAGCGATCGCTTCGATCGAGATTTCGCCGTTCCAATCCCGATCGGCAAATTGTTTAGCTTCAATTCCAAACAGCATTTCCCCCATATTATCTTTTACTGAGGAAGACTGCCAAATTTGGGGAGTTGTTTGAATCTCGCTGGACCCATCGCTAGCTAAATATCGCCACCCCTTTTTAGTTTTTTGGAATAAATTAACGTAACGGCGAGCTGGGGATTTCACTTGCAAGCGCAACTTCATATCTTGGAAACGGCGGTCCAAGCGTAACTTCACCAAGGCCAAATCTGCCGCATCTTTCTCGCCATTGACGCGACGGTCTTGCCAGTCAGAACGACGGTCCCCATCGTCGTCATCTAGATTAAACAAAACCAAAGCACCTTGCTGCCACTGCCACCGTTGCCTGCCTACGTAATCTTTATCGTTGAGCTGACCGTCACGGTTGGTATCTGCATACAGAATAAAATTCTCAGCTAGCTGCGCCAGTTCCAACTGCTGGGTCGCCTGGGTATAATTTTGGCGGTAGGATGTCAATTTGTTAGTTGCTTCAGCACTCAGAAAAGACACTTTGGGAATGGCTTCTAAGTGGTGTGTGGCTTTTTGCCAAGCAACTTTGGCGGCGCGCCAGGTATCAGCATTTCGGGGGGAGCGTTTTTCCCATTGTTGTGCTTGACGAGCGAACTTTTCGGCAGTTTTCATAGATTTTTGTGCCGCCACTTCCAAGTGGTAGCGTTGTTCCACCTGTTTTTGGTAGCGCTGCCAGTTTTGGTTTTTCAGGGTTAGGGTATCGCCGTCGTAAGCATCCACAAGAAACGACAAATCCACCGCCGCCTGACAGCGTTGGCGTTTCCAATCCACGCGAGCGCGTAATTGCTGCAAGCCAGACAGAGAGCGCACCTCAGGCAAACTTGGCAAATCCGCCGTTGCCACCCAAGTACATTTCCCAGGTGGTGCCAACACCAGCGGCGACTGCCAGACACTGGCAACCAAAACCATCGCCAAAGCCGCGATCGCTGCACGTACCCAAAGTTTAACCAACCCATTTGGCAATGTCATAACACCGGAATCGTTCAATAGAAAACCAAAAAAACAGCACACCCACGCCTCCACGCTCCCATACTCCCACGCCTTTCCCACCTGCGATCGCTATTTTCCCCGTTTTGACCTCCAATACAAGTCCAATCCAAGGTAAAATTTTTCTGACATTTTCAGGAGGATGGAACCCTGACTACTCGAGTTATCATCGTCCGCCACGGTCAAAGCACCCACAACACGGAACATCGCATCCAAGGTCGTAGCGATGAATCCATACTGACAGAAAAAGGACGTGCGATGGCGCGTCAAGTAGGGGATACCCTTGCCGATATCCCCATCGAAGCCATTTACAGCAGTCCACTGAGAAGGGCCTCGGAAACCGCCGAAATTGTTAAAACTAGTTTGCAGGAAAGTCAGGGAAAAACCTTACCCCTAGAGATTTCCCAGAACCTGATTGAAGTAGACCTACCGCTGTGGGAAAACCTGCCTCGCGACGAGGTAATGGCCAAATATCCCCAACAATACGAATGTTGGAAACAACGTCCCCAAGAACTCAAAATGGCCGACCCTCGCCGGGAAAACCCGCAGGAATTTTTCCCAGTTCTTTCCCTGTACGAACAGGCGAAGCGATTTTGGTCGTTGCTGCTAGAACGCCACCAAAGAGAAACCGTTCTGGTAGTGGCTCACAATGGCATCAACCGTTGCCTGTTAATGAGTGCGTTGGGGATTGACCCGCGCTACTACCATTCCATACAACAGTCCAACTGCTGTATTAACGTTGTCAATTTCTCCGGCGGGTGGGGATCCAAAGCACAACTAGAATCATTAAATTTGCTCGCACACCAAGGCAAAAACTTCCCCGAACCCAGAGACCCCAACTCGGGATTGCGGCTGTTGTTGGTCCGCCATGGAGAAACCCAATGGAATCAAGAAGGTCGTTTCCAGGGACAAATCGACGTTCCCCTCAACGAAAACGGCCGGCATCAAGCCTACCAAGCAGCGCAATTTCTCCAAGATGTCTCCTTGGATGCAGCTATTTCCAGTCCCATGTTGCGTCCCAAAGAAACCGCCGAAATTATTTTGCAAGAGCATTCCGGCGTCGCTTTAGAACTCATGGAAGGCTTGCGGGAAATCAGCCACGGTTTGTGGGAAGGCAAGCTGGAAGCGGAAATTTGGGATAGCTACAGCGAGTTGCTCAACAGTTGGAAAGTCGCACCAGAAACCGTGCAAATGCCGGAAGGAGAAAATCTGCAACAGGTTTGGGACCGCTCCCAAGTGGCTCTGGAAGAAATTGTGCGCAAACATTACGACCCATCTCAATATCGGACAGTAATGGTGGTGGCACACGATGCCATTAACAAAGCCATTCTATGCCATTTGTTTGGTTTGGGCGCGCAAAATTTCTGGACGTTCAAACAAGGCAACGGTTCGGTGAGCGTTATTGACTATCCCCAAGGCTTGGATGCCTATCCCCAACTGCAGGCAGCGAACATTACCACTCATTTAGGCGGTGGCGTATTTGATTCTACAGCAGCGGGAGCTTTGTAAACTTGTGCTGAGCTATGTCGGAGCGCTTGTACGGAGCTATGTCGAAGCATTGGTCTAATTTATGAGTGCAGGCGAATTGCTGCAACAAGTCCGATTGATAGATCCCATCTCGGCAACCGACCGAGTGGTGGATGTGTGGATTGCCGATGGTCGCATCCAGCAAATCGCTGTCGAGGGAATTGAGGTTCCTCAGGAAACCACGGTACGCGAGTGCAACGGTTTGGTTTTGGGACCGGGATTGGTAGATAGCTACAGCCACAGCGGCGAACCGGGTCGCGAGGATGCCGAACCCCTCGATTCCCTATTGGCAGCGGCCCGTGGGGGAGGTTTTACCCGGCTGGCGATTTTGCCGGATACGATTGGCCGGTTGGACAATCCCTCTAGCATTGCGTTTTTGCGGGAGCGTTGCTTGCAAACGGCTGCGGTACCGTCGGTGTCGTTTTGGGCCGGAATGTTTTTGTATGGCGGCGAAGGGGATTTTCGGTCTGCTAGGTTGGCGGAATTGGCGGAACTGGCACAGGTGGAGGCGGTAGCTGGATTTGCCGATGGGGAACCGTTGTGCAATTTGGTGTTGATGCGGCGGTTGTTGGAATATGCCAAGCCGTACCGATTGCCGGTGGCGTTGTATGCCTGCGATGCCAGTGTGGGAGGGGTGATGCGTGAAGGCGTCGATTCGATTCGTTGCGGTTTGCCTGGTTGCAGTGCGATCGCGCATACGGCCCCTTTGGCGGCGTTGCTGGAGGTGGTAGCGCTCACCCAAACCCCGGTTCACATTATGCGGGTGTCTACCCAACGGGAAGTGGAGTTGATTGCCGATGCCAAACGCCGACAGCTACCGGTAACCGCCAGTACTACCTGGATGCACTTGCTGTTGGATACCACTGCGATCGCACCATTGGCTGCCAATACCGGTGGGTTGGCGGATGCTTACAATCCCCATTTGCGTTTGGACCCGCCTTTGGGAACTCCCAGCGATCGCGCGGCGTTGCAACAGGGAGTGCAAACCGGGATTGTAGATGCGATCGCCGTGGAGCACACCCCCTATACCTACGAAGAAAAAGCCGTTCCCTTTGGCGTGGCCCCACCTGGGGCCGTGGGATTGGAACTGGCGTTGCCGCTGCTGTGGGAGGGGTTGGTGGTTTCGCAAAAATGGACCGCTATTGACCTGTGGCGCGCTTTGAGTGCGTCGGCGGCGCGCTGCTTGCAGCAAAAACCGGCGAAAATCGCTCCGGGGGAACCGGCGGAGTTGGTGTTGTTCGACCCCCAGGCGCATTGGATATGCGATCGCGATCGCCTGCAGTCGGTAGCCAACAATACCTTTTGGTACAATAAGTCCATTCCCGGTCGCGTGGTGCGCGTTTGGTACGGCCAGCAGCAATTTGCCAGCGATCGCTAGTTTGGGCAAGCCACTTTGGGGAAATATTTCCCGCCCACCCCCTGACCTGATACGATAATCAGCATTGCTGCTTGTGGATGGGCATAAAACCAGCAGCTTTCATGAGCTTATGAACCAACTTTCCCGGGGTTTCACCATTTTTCTGAGCTTGCTAGTAGAAGCGATTCCCTTCCTATTACTGGGGGTTTTGCTATCTAGTTTCTTGCTCATTTTCGTAGACGAGCGGAAACTGATGAAAAGCTTACCCGGCAATCCCATTTTTGGTGCTTTTGCCGGCAGCCTCATTGGCTTCTTGTTTCCCGTGTGCGAATGCGGCAACGTTCCCGTAGCCAGACGCTTGATTTCCCAAGGCATTTCCCCCGCCGTGGCCGTTGGCTTTTTACTAGCAGCTCCCACAGTCAACCCCATTGTCATCTGGTCTACCTGGGTAGCCTTTCGCGACCAGCCGCAAATTGTCCTGTTGCGGGTGGTATTTTCTTTGGTTATCGCTACGGCCATCGGCGCGATTTTTAGCATCCAAAAAGATTTTCGTCCGCTGCTGCAACCCACAGTGGCACGAATGCTTCAACGCAACTCAACACAAGCTTTCAACCGCAACCAAACCAACGCCAAAAATCCCGTTTCCACCCAACTACCAGCCAAAGCACCAGTCCCCACTTTACTACAATCAGGAACCTATTGGTTGGGTCAGAACCATCCCGGTATCCCCGCAGCCAACCCCGTCCCAGCCAAACCCCTACCCGGAACCCGCGCGCAGTTGTTTTGGGAGAATACCATCGGCGAACTGCGGGAGTTAGGGGGAATTTTAATTTTAGGAAGTGCGATCGCGGCTTTTGTCCAAGTTGCCGTTCCCCGGGAAATTATTTTAAGTCTAGGACAAAATCCCGTTTCTTCTATTATGGCGATGTTGCTGCTGGGAACCGTCGTTTCTATTTGTTCTACAGTGGATGCTTTCTTTGCCCTCTCTTTTGCCTCTACCTTTACTAGTGGCTCGCTTTTGGCTTTTCTGGTGTTTGGTCCTATGGTAGATTTAAAAGGGATTGGGCTTATGCTCTCGGTATTCCGCGGTCGCATTGTGGCTTATCTATTTCTTTTAGCCGCCCAGCTCACCTTTTTGCTAGCATTAGGTGTTAATTTATATTTGAGTTAAATATAAAAACAACTCCGTGCGTGGGAGATTAGGGACATACAATGTATCGCTGCCTCCCATGCTCCCCTACTCACCATTGCCCTTGATTTCCTATTCTCCTTCCCTCTATGGCCAGTTCTAAAACGTTTTTATTAGATTTTGAAAAACCGCTCGCAGAATTAGAAAATCGGATCGACCAGATCCGACAGTTAGCCTCAGAAAATGGTGTCGATGTGTCCGAACAAATACAGCAGTTGGAAACCCGTGCCGAACAACTGCGTCGGGAGATTTTTGATAGCTTGACCCCGGCGCAACGATTGCAGCTGGCACGGCACCCCCGCCGTCCCAGTACGCTAGACTACATTCAGACCATCGCCGATGAATGGATCGAATTGCATGGCGATCGCCGCGGGTCAGACGATCCCGCTATTGTAGCAGGATTGGGACGCTTGCGCGATCGCCCCGTGGTTATGCTGGGACATCAGAAAGGACGGGATACCAAAGATAACGTGGCTCGCAACTTCGGTATGGCTTCCCCAGGCGGCTACCGCAAAGCCATGCGACTGATGGATCATGCCAATCGCTTCGGCATGCCTATTTTAACCTTTATCGACACCCCCGGTGCTTGGGCCGGCATTGAAGCAGAACATTTAGGCCAGGGAGAAGCGATCGCGTATAATCTTAGGGAAATGTTCGGTTTGGACGTTCCCATTATCTCCACCGTCATCGGCGAAGGCGGTTCTGGCGGTGCTTTGGGGATTGGCGTCGCCGATCGCTTGCTCATGTTCGAACATGCGGTTTATACTGTAGCTAGTCCGGAAGCCTGTGCGGCGATTCTTTGGAAAGACGCAAGCAAATCCCCGCAGGCAGCAGAAGCGCTCAAAATTACCTCTTGGGATTTAAAGCAACTGGGAATTGCCGATGAGATTGTCTCCGAACCCACCGGCGGCGCTCACTACCATCCTTTGCCAGCCGCGGAAAATCTCAAGCAAGCCTTAATACGCAACCTAGAGCTTCTGAGTTCTTATTCTGGGGAAAAACGGCGTCAGCTGCGATATCAAAAATTTCGCCGCATCGGTCAGTTTGCCGAAACTTCTTATTCTGCCTAACCTATGCTCCTCCATTTTCTAGATTTGGTAATAACGACCATACAGCCGTCGATCGAACCCATCAGCTTGGTGGTTGCCTGGTCGGTGGTGGTCATGGCTCTGTGGAATATCGGTGCCGCAGCCGCCGATACCCTATCCCGCGCCAAGCGCATGCATCAAATTCCCTGCGCCTACTGCAAATATTTCACTGACAATCCCCACTTGAAATGTCCTGTCCACCCGAAAATTGCCATGTCGGAAAAAGCCATTGGCTGTCCTGACTATGAAGAAAAAACGTCTTTGGCAAAATAAATCATACCATTTCTTTCAATCCTGCAGGAAATGATCGAGATGTTTTGGTAGAGCCATCGAGGACACTGGCAAACTCAAGACACTTACCGGCATGAATCGGGAGCTTGAAAGCCCTGACTTTTTAAAGCAGGGATGAAAAGCGACCCGTGCGGCTTTAGCCGCCGTCA
>NZ_LNDC01000080.1 GCF_001870905.1 Geitlerinema sp. PCC 9228 | reverse complement strand
GTTCATCGGCGAGAAGACTGGTTTTGGAAACTGGCTCACTGGCTGACCGATCGGTTTGACGTTCTCTATTTCGAGACGTTGAACCTAAAAGCCATGCAGCGACTCTGGGGACGCAAAGCCTCTGACTTAGGATTTCGGTCGTTCCTGCAAATCTTGGAATGGGTCGCTCAAAAGAAAGGAAAAGTCGTTGCCTACATCGACCGTTGGTTTCCATCCAGTAAGACCTGCTCGGGCTGTGGGTATGTTTTGGACGAGTTGGATTTGAGCGTGAGACGGTGGCGCTGCCCGTCTTGTGGGTCGGAAAACGACCGTGACGAAAACGCCGCCATCAATATCAAACAGGTTGGGGCATCAACCTGTGGGCGAGGTAAAGTCAGTCAGGCTCAGCCTGCATTTACTGTTTGACCCCAGAATCCCCGTCGCTTTAGCGCGGGGAATTTGTCAAGCTCAATATCGATTCTCTGGGGGAAAAAAGCGATCGCGAATTTGTCGAGTTTCTTCAAAAGTAGCTTCCAATCCCGACCAGTTGGCTTGTTCGATGCTTTCAATACAATTGTTGAGGCGATCGCGATAGGCGTAGAGGGCTTGCAAGACCTGGTGCTGGTTGTATTTCGCCATCATGACCCCCAGTTCTGGATAGCCACCGCCGACGCGGGAAGTATCGTAAAAACCGCTGCTAGCGAGTTTGTAGGCCAAATCCAAAACTTGACTGTCGGATTCGCTGCTGCAAGCCGCTAGCAAACTGGCACTGACCATAACCGGCAAATGGGAAATCCAAGCAACGGCGCGGTCGTGGTTGGCTGGGGAACATTGGTAAACCCACGAGCGAAGCGATCGCGCAATTGCCTCGACTTTGGCTATACTGGCTGCGGGGGTACTGGCAACTGGGGTAATAACGTAGGGACGATCCACAAACAAATCTTTTTGCGACGCTTGCAGGCCATTTTCTGCTTTGCCTGCCATGGGATGCGCCGGTACAAAATTCGACCACAACGGCACCACTGCATCCACCACGGCCTGTTTTACCGACCCCACGTCTGTCAAAATGGTTTTTGGGTCTAAAAACGGCAGCAACTGTTTCACCGCTGGTGCGATCGCTTCAATGGGGGTACACAAGAAAATCATTTCCGCTGGTGCCAATAGCGATGGATCGACACTGGCACGATCGACAGCACCCAAAGATACGGCGCGATCGCAGGTATCCTGACGTCGGCTGACCCCTAACACTTGATAGCCACGGCTGCGCAAATCCAATCCCAAACAGCCGCCAATTAATCCCAAACCAAAAATGCCAATGGTACTCATCTATGATTTTGTAATGAAGCGATCGATTTGCTTTACCGGTAGCAGTGTGCGGTGTAGGAACTTAGGAAATTAGAAGATTAGGGAAATACAATTGACTTTGGTCTCCCACGCTGGGTACGCTCCCAAATCCAGCCTTTCAAAGTATCACAATACACAGCAATTTAGCCATGTCTTCTCAGGGTTTTGGCAACAATTTTCCCAAGGGAACCGTTTGTATTTGGCAAATCCCACTGAGCGAATCGGTTGATGTGACGCCCTATTTATCGGTGCTATCGGTTGCAGAGCGTCAAAAAGCCAATCGGTTTCGCTTCCAGCGCGATCGCTGTTTTTACGTACTTGCCCATGCTGGATTGCGGTATATTCTAGCAGATTATTTGCAGCTGCCGGCAGCGGAAATTCCTTTTGAAGAGGGAGAAAGGGGCAAACCCAAACTCGCCGGTGGGTGGGAAGCAACGGGCATCCAGTTTAATTTATCCCATACCCAAAACTTGGCGCTGGTTGCTGTCGCCTACGATACGCCCGTGGGCGTTGATGTGGAAAAAGTGCGCCCGGTGAAGAACCTGCAACGTCTCAGCGAACGGTTTTTTTGCCCTGGGGAGGCAGAAGCGATCGCTCAGTTCCCCTTCCCACAGCAGCAGCAAGCTTTTTTTGAAATTTGGACGTGCAAAGAAGCCTATCTCAAAGGGATCGGTTGCGGCTTGGCGGGGGCTTGGCATCGCGTGGAAGTATCGGTTGCTCCCCACCAACCCCCTCAAATCCATCGTCTGGATGGGGTTTCTCCTGCCGCGTCTCCCTGGCAAGTGCAAGCTGTTTCCCTGCCAGCGGGATATGTGGGTGCTCTGGCAATCTGCGATCGCTGCTGCTCAGATGCAACCTATTGCGCCCTCGACGTCCAACTCAACCCACTTCCGGCAACATCCCCGGTTCCAAAAGTGTCGCCAGCATCCGACGCATATCCGCCGCATTGGTCGTAGAGGTACCAAACTGACGCACCACCAAACTAGCTGCCAAATTGCCCAATACAGCCGCTTCCCAGGCAGAACCTTGCAACGCCAACCCTACACTCAAAGCCGCCACCACCGTATCGCCCGCGCCGGTAACGTCAAACACATCCGTACGGTTGAACGCTGGAATGTCTTCGTGGTTGCCCCACGCATCAAACAGGCTCATGCCGGCATCCCCGCGGGTGAGGAGCATATATTTTGCCTGGGTCAGTTCGATTAAATCCTTGCCCGCCTGCTGCAAGCTTTCCAGAGAATCGATGGCATATCCCACCGCCAGTTCGGCTTCTGGGAGGTTGGGGGTAAACAAAGTAGCGCCGCGATAGCGTTCCAGGTGTTTCTGGGTATCGACCACAGTCAGCGGATGGGATAAAGCCGCAGCAATGGTGGCTGGTGAAAGCACCCCTTCTCCATAGTCAGAACAAACCACCGCATCCACTGTATCGATTTGGTCGCGAATGTAGTTTGCCACCGCTTGCAGGCATTCTCCTGCAGGGGGGGCATCGGATTTGCGGTCGATGCGGACCACCTGTTGGGTCACCGATTGTCGGGCGTGGGCGGAAACGCGGGTTTTGGTGACCGTGGGGCGATCGCGATCGGGAAACATGCCGCTTACATCCACCCCGGCTTCGGTAAAAATCCGTTTTAGGGCTTCCCCCTGTTGGTCTTGCCCCACCAAGCCCGCCACTTTCACCTGGGCGCCCAGTTGGGCTAGATTGTACACCGCATTGGCACCGCCGCCGGGCACTTGCTGGGTAGTTTCGTGGCGTACGATCAATACCGGGGCTTCCCGGGAGAGACGTTCCACCTGACCGGTGAGAAACTCATCCAGCGTTAAATCACCCACCACCAAAATGCGGGGTTGGTGAAAGTTTGCCAGCAAATCGAACAGGCGATCGCTTCTACCACGCAAGCGATCGACAAAAGTAGAATCTATCTCCATATTGTCAATTTCTCAGCGTCTTAGAAAACCAGCGTTTAACCGGTTTCTATTTTAGTTTTTGTTTGATAAACGTCATCATTTGGGACAATTGTTTTTTCAAAGTAGCCACTTCTTTTTCCAATTTGGCGACTTTTTGTTGCAGTTCTTGTACTTGCTGGTCGCTGCCTTGAGCGCTGGCTGCCGGGGCGGGGGCAGGGGCTTCTGCTTGTTTCTGGGCTGGTTGTTTGGCTGCCGGGCGTTTTTTCGCCTTTGCCATCGCCGATTTGATGGCGTTAATCAGGGCTTTTTTCTCGAAGGGTTTTTCAATAAATTCAAAATACTCAAAAGGTTCGGGAATTTTTTCCACCACCTCTTCCTTACGCCCCGACATCAACACTAAAGGAATGCTGCGCAAATGAGGATCGGCTTGAATTTGCTGGTACACTTCCCAACCATTGACCTTGGGGAGCAAGAAATCCAGCATAATTAAATTGGGGTGGCCTTCGCGAATCAATCGCAATCCTTCTTCGCCATCTTTAGCTTGTAGCACCTCAAAGTTCCCCGGTGGGAGCATCTCTTTGACCATTTTTTGGATGACGCGGCTGTCATCGATAACAAGAATTTTGTGCGCTGCCACGGCTGACTCCTCTGCTGGTTTTTAAATAGCGAACGTGAAATCATTTGAGCTGGCAAAGCAGTTCCCTATGTATGTTGGCAACAGACAGGGAAAACGACCCCCAATGGCACTAACTGCTTTGGTTGGCTAGCGGCAATGGGCTGCTAGCTAAGGGTGCTTGCGAATATTCTCTCCCTAGTGTATCAGGGGCGTGGGAGCATTGGGGTGTACCGAGGATGGGTGCCTGGGAGTATTGGGGAGAGAAGCATCTAATAGCGTTGGAAAATTCAAAATGAAAAATGGACAAATGTACGAGGGGTGAGGAAATAGAAAGAACCAGAGTTTCTGGATCGTACGTTCGATAGGGGATTAACGTATTCTTAACCACAATCGCAAGGGCATGGCGATCGCGCCGCCCCTGGTTTGGTCGGTGACAAGCGAACGGTAGCACCCACGCACCCATACTCCCCATCAGCCCACCAACTGTCAATGCTATCTTAGAAAAGCTTGGGATGGTTGCGGCGATCGCCACAGCCAATCCATCGTGTAGATAGTGAAAGTTTGTTGCTATTTTATGTCTCCTAGTACCAATTCTGCTTCTCGACGAGAACAGTTACGTCAAGAAATCGCGGCCATGCCTGACTGGTTGCGCCGACCCGTGGGCAATGCCAGCGACATTTCCACCGTACAGCAAGTTATCAAACGAAAAGGCATTCATACCATTTGCGAGGAAGGTCGTTGTCCCAATCGCGGCGAATGCTACGCTCGCAAGACCGCTACCTTTTTGCTAATGGGTGCCACCTGTACCAGATCTTGTGCATTTTGTCAAGTAGACAAAGGACATGCCCCCATGCCCCTCGATCCCGAGGAACCGCGCAAAGTGGCAGAAGCGGTGGAAAGCTTGGGCTTGAAATACGTTGTGCTCACCTCCGTAGCCCGGGACGACCTAGCAGACGGGGGTGCCAGCGTTTTCGTCAACACCATGGCAGCCATTCGCCAGCGCCACCCACAAACCGGCATTGAAGTTCTCACCCCCGACTTTTGGGGTGGCAAAACCGCTACCCACACTCCCGCCCAACTGCAACGGCAGCGGGTAGAAACCGTTACCAAAGCCCAGCCAGCATGCTTCAACCACAACATTGAAACCGTTTCTCGCCTGCAAGGTCCGGTACGGCGGGGGGCGAGGTACGACCGTTCCTTAGAAGTATTGCGATTGGTCAAAGAATTCGACCCCTCCATTCCCACCAAATCTGGGTTGATGCTGGGTCATGGGGAAACCGAAGACGAAGTCATTGAAGCGATGCGCGACTTAAGGGCAGTCGATTGCGATCGCATTACCATCGGTCAATACATGCGTCCCTCCCTCGAGCACCTTCCCGTCAAAGAATACTGGACGCCAGAAGCGTTCGAGCGTTTGGGTGCAATTGCCCGAGAAATGGGCTTTTCCCACGTTCGTTCCGGTCCTTTGGTACGCAGTTCCTACCATGCCGGCGACGAATCGTAAATCAAAATTTCCTCGATATGTAATATAGACAACAGAATCTCCTAGACTAAGAAGTCAAAGCTTCTAAGTTGAAATGGGGCGAGGTCACCTCGTCCCTGCAGCCAACCAGATTGACTTCAGGAGATCAAAACCATGGGAACTTCCCAAAAACCTACCCGCAAATTCATAGCCGTCACCACTGCCGTCTTAGCTGGGGGATTGCTGGCAGCCTGTGGTAACACAGCCCAAAACGGCGGCGAAGGCCAACCAGGCACCGAAACCACCGCCCAAAACGGCAGCGAAGGGCTCAAAATTGGGGCTTTGCTGCCCGCCACCGGCGACCTATCCTCCATCGGACAATACATGATCGACGCCCTCCCGGTACTCGTAGATACCGTCAACCAATGCGGCGGCGTCAACGGGGCCCCTGTCACCCTGGTTCAGGAAGACTCACAAACCGAACCAGCAGCAGCGGCAGAAGCCATGACCAAGCTCACAGAAGTTGATAACGTTGCCGGTGTGGTAGGTGCCTTTGGCAGCAGCATTTCCAACGCAGCGGTGGATATTGCGGCGCGCAACCAGGTCATGATGATTTCCCCGGGCAGTACCAGCACCATTTTCACCGAACGGGCACAAAACGGCGACTTCAACGGCTATTGGGCCCGTACTGCGCCCCCGGACAGCTACCAAGCCGAAGCACTGGCCAGTCTCGCTATGGAACGAGGGTTTGACAGCGTAGCCACCGCTGTCATCAACAACGATTACGGCGTCGGCTTTGAAGAAGAATTTGTGCCTGCCTTCCAGGATATGGGAGGCAGCGTGGTCAACGAGGGCAGTCCGGTACGTTACGACCCCAAAGCCACCACCTTTGAATCGGAAGCCACCGCTGCTTTTTCCGATAACCCCGATGCCGTCATGGGCGTTTTGTACGTAGAAACCGGTGCTTTGTTCTTAAAAGCCGCTTACCAGCAAGGTTTGATGCAAGATGCCACAGTGCTGCTCACCGATGGCGTGTACTCCGGTGAATTTCCCGAAAAAGTGGGCAAAAACGAACAAGGTGAATACATTCTAGAAGGCGCTTTGGGGACCACCGTCGGTGCTGGCGGACCGGGATTGGAACAACTACAGGCCGCTTTGGGAACCGAACCGGAAGCCTTTGTTCCCCACACTTGGGATGCTGGGGCTTTGTTGATGCTGGCGGCGGAAGCTGGCGATACCAATACCGGCGAAGCCATTAAAGAGAACCTCCGTGCGGTTGCCAATCCGGAAGGTCAGGAAGTCAGCGATGTGTGCCAAGCCCTAGAACTGCTGCGCAACGGCGAAGAAATTAACTATCAAGGGGCCAGTTCCCGGGTTGATATTGACGAATTGGGCAATGTCCGCGGTGTTTACGACGTGTGGACGGTCAACGCCGATGGCAGCCTGGAAACCGTGGAAAAAATCGACGTACAAGAACAGCAAGGAAGCTAACAACCGCTCTCTATCCTCCTAGGTAGAGTTCGCCGACTTTCGGATTGTCGAGCAATTCGCGACCCGGACCGGAAAAGCGATCGCTACCCGATTCCAACACGTAACCGCGATGGGACATTTCTAGGGCTTTGCGGGCATTTTGTTCCACCAACATAATGCCAATCCCTTCCCGGTTGATGGCCAAAATCTGCTCGAAAACATTGTTCACCAAAATTGGTGCGAGGGCAGCGGACGGTTCGTCCAAAATCATCATATCGGGCTCCAACATCAAAGCCCGTCCCATCGCCAACATTTGTCGTTCGCCACCAGAGAGGGTACCCGCCAGTTGGTGGCGACGTTTTTTTAAGGAATCGAACATGGTGTAAACCCGGTCTTTGAGGGGGGTGAGGGTATCCTGGCGGATAAAGGCCCCCATTTCTAAATTTTCTTCTACGGTCAGAGAAGGAAATACGTTGGAAATTTGGGGAACGTAACACATGCCCTGGCGAACGATTTGATTGGGTCGCCAGCCGGCAATGTTTTCTCCTTTGAACGTAATGCTGCCCTGTTGGGGGATTAAAAGACCAAAAATGGCTTTGGCGAGGGTGGATTTTCCTGCCCCGTTGGGACCAATAACGGCTACCAGTTCTCCCGGATACAGGGAAAAATTGACCCCTTGGAGAATGTTGAGGTCTTTGAAGTAGCCGGCATAGACATTTTCAACGTTTAGTAATGGGTTGTTTGTGGGTTGGGAGTCATGCATAGATAACAAAAAAACAGCGGATTGAGTGGGATTTTCCAATAGCATCAAGCATACTATTATTAATTAAACCGAATTTTTGTTTTCTGGGACCGGGGGCTGCTGCTTCTGGTACAGAAACGAAAACAGATGATTGGTTGGTATATAAAAACAATCTATGGATCTGCAATTATTCTCGCAACTGGTGGTTAACGGCGTAGCGGTAGGTTGTATTATTGCCCTATCGGCGGTGGGGCTAACAATTACCTACGGCGTGCTGCGTTTGGTGAATTTTTCCCACGGGGATTTTTTGACGGTGGGTGCCTACATGACCCTCATTGCCAATGGTTTGGGGTTGAATATTTGGTTTTCCATTGTGGTTGGGGCGGTTTTGGCGATCGCGATCGCATTAATTTGCGAAAAGCTCATTTGGTCCCCCTTGCGCGATGCCAGGGCTTCCATGACTACTTTGATTATTGTAGCCATTGGCTTGGCTTTATTTTTACGCAATGGGGTGATTTTAATTTGGGGAGGCGGCAACCAATCTTATGATGTTCCTGTTGCCCAAGCGGTGGAAATTTTAGGGGTCCGCCTGGCGTATTACCAGTTGTTGGTAATTGCTTTAACAACAATCGCGATCGTGGTGCTGCATTATATGCTACAGCGCACCAAAATTGGCAAAGCCATGCGGGCTGTCTCCGACAATATCGACTTGGCTAGGGTTAGCGGTATCAATGTGGAACGGGTTGCCGTGTGGACCTGGGTTATTGCTATTGGCATGACCGCTTTGGGAGGCAGCATGTATGGGTTAATGACCGCCGTACGTCCCAATATGGGTTGGTTTTTAATCCTGCCCATGTTTGCGGCGATTATTTTGGGCGGCATTGGCAATCCCTACGGCGCTATTGCTGGGGCGTTGGTGACGGGGATTGCCCAAGAAGCCGGTACCTACTGGCTACCAACTGCATACAAACCAGCGATCGCCCTCGTTATAATGATTGTTGTGCTTCTGTTTCGTCCTCAAGGCATTTTCCGAGGCACCATTTGACGAGAAAATCCACAGACAACCCAGACAAAGGCAAGCATGATTGGCTATATTGTTTCTCTCGTAATTTTTACAGCCACCTACGCCCTATTTAGTTTGGGATTAAACTTACAGTGGGGCTTTACTGGACTGATTAATTTTGGTCATATTGCTTTTATGACCCTAGGGGCGTATACCACGGTCTTGCTGAGCTTGCAGGATGTTCCCTTATTTATATCTGTCATTGCCGGCGGGGCGATGGCAGCGTTGTTGGGCTTGCTGATTGGCTTTTCTACTTTGCGTTTGCGGGAAGATTATTTGGCGATTGTGACCGTCGGGGTAGCAGAAGTGGTGCGTTTGATTGCTGTCAACGAAGCGTGGCTGACGCGCGGTCCCATGGGATTGTATGGCTTTCCTTTGCCCTTGGAAGACTATCAGCCCAATCTTGTAGGCAAATTAGCCGCGATCGCTATTTTAACTGCTATTGTTGCCGTGGCCCTGTGGCGGTTGTGGCGGTGGATGGGCGCGCAAATCCAGGGAAGTTCCCGTTCCCAGTGGCAGCGCAACTTACCCCTGGTCGCCACTTACCTGATTTCTCTGATGGCCATCTTATTCGCCATTGGCGCGATCGCCAAACAATTAAAAGCCAACCAAATTTTACCTCCTTGGGGATTGGGCATCTTCTTGATTGCTACCCTTGCAGCTACCGTTTGGTTGTACGTTTGGTGGGCGCGGCGTATGTTCCCCAAACTACCAGAATGGCACGTCAGTTCGGCTTTGATTGGTTCTGTGGGGGTAACGGCATTTGGTTTGTGGGTATACGGCTGCGGTGCGGTAGCCCTGTATAATTATTCCTACAAAGCTGGCTTGATGCTGTTGCTGCTGGTGGTTTTGACCCTTACCTTCTGGTTTTTGGAGAGGATGCTGGCTTCGCCCTGGGGAAGGATTCTCAAAGCCATCCGCGAAGACGAAGAAGTGGCTAGGGCCTTGGGCAAAAATGTCTTTTGGTACAAGCTACAATCTTTTATGTTGGGTGGTGCCATTGCTGGCATTGCCGGTGCTTTCTACGCCTGGCAGCTTACCTTCATCAACCCTGACGGATTTACCACGTTAATTACCTTTCAAGCCTGGACCATCGTTATTTTAGGCGGCGCTGGCAACAATGTGGGAACCCTCCTGGGGGCGACTATCTTTTGGGCGTACAACACGGCCACCCGCTTTATTCTCAAAGATATCATTCCCCTAGACGATGCCCGTTTGGGGGCATTTCGCCTCATGGTCATCGGTTTGCTGTTAATTATTTTAATTATTTGGCGTCCGCAAGGTATTTTAGGCAAAAAGGAGGAACTCACCCTTGGAGGATAAGCAAAATTTCGCTGCTTCTACAACCGGGGAAATGCCAGTTTCGGAAAACCCGCAACTCCCCATTTCCATATCCGAAGATGCCCTTTTGTATGCCCGCAATTTGTATAAAAGTTTTGGCGGGGTGAAAGCGGTGAATAATGCCTGTTTGGAAGTACCGGCAGGCAGCATTACGGGGTTGATTGGTCCCAACGGGGCTGGCAAAACGACATTATTTAATTTACTATCGAATTTTATTCGGGCCGATCGCGGTGAAATTTGTTTTGATGGGGAATCCCTGCTAGGATTGTCTCCCCATTTGGTGGCGCAGCGGGGATTGATTCGTACGTTCCAAGTGGCGAAGGTTTTATCCAAACTATCGGTGTTGGAAAATATGCTGCTGGCTGCGCCCAATCAAACTGGGGAAGTGTTCTGGAAAGCCTGGTTTCAAGGGCGTCGGGTGGCACGCGAGGAGAAAAAATTGCAGCAGAAGGCTGGGCAAATTTTGGCGTCGGTGGGATTGGCGGAAAAAGCCCACGATTATGCAGGTTCCCTATCGGGCGGTCAGCGCAAGCTTTTGGAGTTGGCGAGGGCGTTGATGGCCGATCCGAAGTTGATTTTGCTGGACGAACCTGCCGCTGGTGTGAATCCCACGTTGGTCAATCAAATTTGCCAGCACATTCACCGTTGGAATCGAGAAGGGATGACTTTTTTGATTATAGAACACAATATGGATGTGGTAATGTCTTTGTGCGATCGCGTTTGGGTACTGGCAGAAGGTAGCAATTTGGCTGTGGGAACCCCAGAGGAAATTCAGAAGAATCCGGAAGTTTTGCAGGCTTATCTGGGACAATAGAAGGTATAGAGAAGCAATTTAGCGATTATGCGCGATTTTTATCCCCCCATCGAACCCTACAATACCGGCTGGCTGCAAGTTTCGGATTTGCACGAGATTTACTATGAAGAGTCAGGCAATCCTGATGGCAAACCGGTGGTTTTCTTGCATGGCGGTCCCGGCGGCGGCAGTATTCCTCTGTACCGACAGTTTTTTGACCCGCAGCGCTGGCGCATTGTGATTTTCGACCAGCGGGGTTGTGGCAAAAGTACGCCCCATGCTGAGTTGCGCGAGAATACCACTTGGGATTTGGTGGGGGATATTGAGGTATTGCGCAAGCATTTGGCAATCGAACAGTGGGTGGTGTTTGGCGGTAGTTGGGGGAGTACTCTGGCTCTGGCTTACAGTCAAAGCTATCGCGATCGCTGTTTGGGTCTGATTTTACGCGGGATTTTCATGCTCCGGCATAAGGAAATTCAGTGGTTTTACCAGCAAGGGGCCAGTTATATTTTTCCCGATGCTTGGGAAGCTTTTTTAGAACCGATTCCCGCCAGCGAACAAGATGACTTGATGGCGGCGTACTACCGGCGTTTGACCAGCAACGATGCTGAGGTTCGCCGGGAAGCTGCCAGTGCGTGGTCGGTGTGGGAGGCAAGTACGAGTAAGTTATACCCGGATGTGGAATTAAAAGAAAAGTTTAGCAACCCCGATTTTGCTGAGGCGTTTGCGCGGCTGGAGTGCCACTATTTTGTCCATCATGGCTTTTTTGACCCGGAAGACCAATTGTTGCAGAATATCGACAAAATTCGCACGATTCCGGCGGCGATTGTCCAGGGTCGCTATGATTTGGTGACGCCTATGATGACGGCTTGGGAACTCCATTGCGCCTGGCCGGAGGCTGAGTTTGTGGTGATTCCCGATGCGGGTCATTCAGCGATGGAACCGGGGATTCGTGAAGCTTTGTTGAATGCAACGGATCGGTTTGCTCGAATGGAAGCATAGGGATGGTGTTGATGGGCGTGGGTAGGGGGAATTGGCTGGAATTTTTTCTGAGTGTTCATACTTTACCGCATGAATCGAGATCCTGAAAGCCCTGACTTGTCACGCGCAGGGATAAAAAGCGACCCGTGCGGCGGTTGCTGCCGTCAAAATCAAGTTGAGGTGCTATACTTTCAGAAAGCAGGTGCAATTTTTTAAATCTATTATCTTATCGAAGGGAATCACATCGACCTTTCCAAAATTGGGGAAACTTGTGCTGAGCTACGCCCAAGCATACAGTTTTTCAAGTCTCGTTCCCTTCGGTGAGGGCTCTCCAGGTTCAGCAGGTAGGAGTTCTCACTTTCCGTATTTTCAACGATTTATGGCAGCGTTCTTTTCAGATGGGTAGGCGGCAGCTAAACTGGGTGTAGCTTATTTTAAATGAGGTTCGTTTCGTGACTGCAACCATCAAGCCAACTGCCGAACAAATTTCCCAAACGCGTCAAGCCATCGATAGCTACATTCAGAGCATCGATACGCATCCCCATCGCCGAGTTGGCGCTTATCCCTACTATCGCTTCCACGAGGCAGATACACCCATTCGCGGTACGGTTTTAATTTTCCATGGATTTAGTGCCAAACCCGACCAAATGTGGCGATTGGCGGACTATCTTTTTCAGAATGGCTATAATTTCTACCAATGTTCCCTCGCCGGCCATCCGTGGGTTCCTCCCAGCCAGTACTGGCCGCAGGTGGACCTAAAACCAGAAATTTACAATCCCTTGCGGGAAAAGGTGGCGCAAGACCCGGTTCTGAGTACTTACTTTGCGAATTTAGCGGCAAGCAACGGTAAGTTTCAGCGTCCTAGTTTCCAGGAACGTCAAGCTTTGGTTGCGCGATTGATGGAGTTGGACCCGCGTTTGCTGGATATTGCTAAAGCCATTCGCAAATCTAACGATCCGGACTTCGATCGCTGTTTTACTTCCTCACATATGAACTATTTAGAAAACGCACGCGATCGCTTGCGGGAGCTTGACGCTATGCCCGGTCCGATTTATACTGTGGGATTGTCGGTAGGTGGTGCGGTGGCACTGGCGTTGGCTGCCGATCGAAGCGATCGCATTCAACGGGTTGTGGCTTATGCACCCCTTTTGCGAATCTATGGAAAAGAGCGTCGCGAGTACGTGATGCTTTCCGGTCCGTTGGATATTTCTGAGTTGGGATGGGACCCGAATTTGCGTTTTCCCGTGGGTTGCCTGACCGCTGCCGATCGTTTTGGCAGCAGTGCGATCCTTACGTCGCCAGCCATTCGCGCTCTAAAACGAATTCCTACTTTTCTCGTTCTCACTGAAAACGAAGATGCAGCGGATATCGAAACCAGTCAGACCTTTTTCAAAAAAATTGGTGGTAGGGGACAAGGGCATTGTTCTTATTTATACCCAGCCAAAGATTTGGTTCCCCATCCTATGGTCGATCCGACCGAAGTCAGCCAGGGGATGAGCAACCGTTTTTGGCGCAGTCTCTACCAAGAAACCTTTCGCTTTTTGGATACAGCTAAGGTAGACACCAGCAATATGAGCAATTTAGAACTAGACCCCAATTTGCCAGCCGTACCGCCAGTGGAAAAATCTTAATATTCTTGCCTAGAAATGGTTTTTAAACGTTGGGTTGGGGAACTGGCGTGACATCGAGGGATTGATGGTGGTTGGGAGTTGCTGGCAAAGCGATCGCTGTTGTTGGTAAGTTGGAACATTAGTGTCAGATGTTCTATAAATACAGCAATTTAGGGGTTTTTTATGAATACCACAGCCACATTGAATCTAGTTCCCTACTTTCTTTACGGTACGGCATGGAAAGAAGATAAAACCCAGCGTTGTGTCGAAAATGCTTTAAAAGCAGGATTTCGCGGTATCGATACCGCCAACCAGCGGAAACATTATTACGAAGCTGGTGTGGGGAAAGCCTTACAGAGTACTTACGAAAGCGGTTTGCTGCAGCGGGAAGATGTTTTTCTACAAACCAAATTTACACCACGCGGTGGACAAGACAATCGTCTGCCTTACGATCCACAAGCTTCCCTAGGGGAACAGGTACAGCAATCTTGCGAGAGTTCTTTGGAACATTTGGGAACTGATTGGCTGGATTCTTTCATTTTACACGGTCCCATGACTTTAAAAGGTCTTAGCAGTAGCGACTGGGAAATTTGGCAAGCAATGGAATCGCTGTACGACCGGGGCAAGGTGCGTTATTTAGGTGTTAGTAATGTTAGCCTGGGGCAGTTGCAAGCGTTTTTTGAGGGAGCACGTGTCAAGCCAAGTTTCGTACAAAGTCGCTGTTTTGCTATCAAGCTTTGGGATCGGGAACTTCGCGAGTATTGCCAGCAGCAGGGGATTCTTTATCAGGGATTTTCGCTGTTGACGGCAAATGCGGAAATTTTACAGAAATCTAGCAATTTTAAAGCGATCGCGCAACGCAAAGATAAAACCCCAGCGCAAATTGTGTTCCGATTTGCCTGGCAAGCCGGGATGTTACCGCTGACGGGAACCACCGATTTTCAACACATGCAGCAGGATTTGCAAATTAACGAGTTTGAGTTAACGGAAGCGGAAGTTGCTCAAATTGAGAATGTGGCTGCAAAATAGAGAATTAAGGTATAATTCCGAATATACAATAGGCAACAAGTCACTACACCATCTTTATAAAGCTGGCTATGGATGTGGGTGGCTTGTCCTTTTGTTGATACTCTCACGAATTCTGGATGTTTACTGCTGCCATGGGTGGTTGGCTAGCGATCGCACAAAATCTTACTAGATTCCTGGTTTTACTTGCTTAACTAGGAAAAAGAAAAGAGAAATTTGCATATAAAAAATGCGATCGCTCAAAAAACCACTTCTATCATTTCCTTATACCATTTCTGAAAAACAACGATTGTCTGGAATTTCTCAATTGCCCTGGTAGGGGTGCTCACGCGTTGCGCCCCTACTCACGCGTTGCGCCCCTACTCACGCGTTGCGCCCCTACAAAAATGCCTCTATCATCTATTGCATATTATTAAGGAAATGGTATGAAAAGTTTGCCAGCAATAATCGAGAAATTGTTTAGGGGGCCTTCCCAAAATACTCCTACCAGAAAAATCAGAAAATTCTATAGAATCATTGTTTTTCAGAAATAGAATTCATCCTTCCTATTCCCAAATTTAGGGATGATAGAAACAGATAATAGAATTCGTAACTTTTCTTTATCTATTTTTTTAACTAGATTTAACTTTCACTCATTTTTCCAAATTTATTATTAGTTTCGTTTATAGTAAGACGGTTCCTGCTTCTATCGTCTAAATTAAAGAAAATCGCGCTAGCAAAACGGAGTTTTTATTCGCCATGAATCTACCAAACTGGCTACGTCTGTTGGAAGTAGATACAAACAGATATCTCGCAACCATGAAACATCATACCAAACACGCTTCCATCCTAACGATATTATCTCAGAGAATATCAGCCAAGATAAACCCCTCCCGTGGACCCGAAATCCTACATCTGACTTTGTCGGTTTGGCAGTGGAAACGAGCTGATTGGCGACGCAACACCCTACAAACATGGCTTGCAAAGGTTTCAATAATGGCAATCCCCTTCGCGATGAATTCCATGGCGATACCGGATTCCCAGAGAACCAACAAACGCCAAGTTTACGAAAAAAGACAGGAGCTTGAAAGCCTTGCCTCTTTCCCAGCCGGGAGGAAAAGCGACCCGTGCGATCGCCGCCGTCAAAATCAAGTTGAGGTGCTATACTTTCAGAAAGCAGGTGCAATTTTTTAAACCTATTATCGAAGGGAATCACATCGACCTTTCCAAAATTGGGAGTAGAGGTCAAACAGAGCAGTCAAATTGGTGGTGTCCATACGGGAAAAAGCCGCTTTCTCAAAGAACTCATTCCTGCTCCCACTGCGGCTATCAAACCCATCGAGACGTAGCAGCAGCACAAGTGGTCTGGAATCGAGATGTCGAAAGTACGTCCACCACAGAGCGGAAAAACACTCGTCGAGGGTAATGTTGCCGGGGATGGACTAGCTCATAGCGAATTCATCTAGGCACACCCAATGAAGCGAGCATCTCACGAATTCTATTCATGAGAATGTCAAAGTAGCCAAATATAAAAAACTCAATACCAGATTTCCAAACAATAATTATCAAACACAAACCAACACTTCTTCCCTAATCTACTGTTATGAATAAATTCAATACCCGACGCCTTGCCAGTTTTAACGCTTCCCTCAACCGTGATACCCAAGGAGAGCTAATTGCCAACCTCTCCACCCCCAACGACGAACAAGCCCAAGCGGTTGCAGAAATTATTCAACGCACTCATCCCGACATCCTGCTGCTCAACGAATTTGACTTCGACCCTAACGGTGAAGCCGCCCAACTTTTTCAAGAAAACTATCTCTCCGTAAGCCAAAATGGGGCTGCCCCCATCAACTATCCCTATCGCTACGTTGCTCCTTCCAACACCGGCATTCCTTCTGGATTCGACCTGGATAACAACGGCGAAACTGTCACCACAGTTGGCGAAGACGGCTACGGCAACGATGCTTTTGGCTTTGGCAACTTTCCCGGTCAGTTTGGCATGGTCTTGTACGCCAAGTATCCCATTGTAACCGAGGAAATTCGCACCTTCCAAAACTTTCTGTGGAAAGACATGCCTGGGGCGTTGCTTCCCGACGACCCGGAAACCCCCGAACCCAACGATTGGTATTCCCCAGCCGAATTGGAGGCTTTGCGGCTATCTTCCAAAAGCCACTGGGATATTCCCATTCATATGAACGGGCAAACCACACATATTCTTGCCAGTCATCCTACACCTCCAGTATTTGATGGCGAAGAAGACCGCAACGGTCGCCGCAATCATGATGAAATCAGGTTTTGGCGCGATTACGTTAGTCCTGGTCAAGGCAATTATATTTACGACGACAGTGGCAACTTTGGTGGATTAGAACCGGGGGCATCTTTTGTTATTATGGGCGACCAAAATGCCGATCCCTTTGACGGCGATAGTACCGACAACGCCATTCGGCAGTTACTCAACAATCCCTATATCAACACCAGCGTCACACCAGCCAGTTTGGGAGCTATCGATGCTACCAACCGCCAAGGTAGCAATAATTTAACGCAAATTGGCAATCCTGCCTACGATACGGCTGATTTTGGAGAAGCGGAATTCGACGGTCCGGGCAATGTACGGGTGGATTACGTTTTGCCGTCGCAAAATCTGGAAATGACCAATGCCGGGGTCTTTTGGCCGCCAGCTGACGACCCGAAGTTTGACTTGGTTGGCGATTTTCCTTTCCCCAGTTCCGACCACCGCTTGGTTTATGCCGATGTGGCTGTTGCCCCATCTGACGTAGCCGCTGATACCATTTCTAGTTCCAACCGCGTTTCGGTTGGCGATGTGGAACTTCTCGGTGAAGTGAGTTTTCCCACTGGTTTTCAGTTTCAAGAAACGGAAGTGGGTGGTTTGTCGGGGATTGTTTACGATGCAGAACGGGGGTTGTATTACAGTTTATCCGACGATCGCTCCCAAACCAATCCCGCCCGCTACTACAGCCTCGATATCGACCTCAGCGATGGCCGTCTCGATGACGGCGATGTCAGCTTTACGAAGGTCACCACGCTTTTGCAAGGCAATGGCAAACCTTTCCCAGAAAACAGCCTCGACCCGGAAGGCATTGCCTTAACCCCGCAAAATACGCTTCTGATTGCTTCCGAGGGAGATGCCAACAATTTGATAAATCCTTTTATTCGGGAGTATCGCCTCGACGGCAGGCAGCTGAGCGAGTTTCCGGTGCCGCAGAAATTTCTCCCTACCGCAGATAGCAGCCGTGGAATTCGCAACAATTTGGCTTTTGAAAGTTTGACGCTGACCCCTGATGGCAGTTACTTGTATACGGCTACAGAAAATGCTTTGCATCAGGATGGACCGGCAGCGAGTTTGGAGGATGGCAGCCTATCGCGGATGGTGGCGTACGATGTGGCGACGCGACAACCCAGCCGCGAGTTGGTTTACGAGGTGGATGCGGTACCGGAAGAACCGATTCCTGCTGATGGTTTTCGTACCAACGGTTTGGTGGAATTGCTGGCTCTCGATAATAACGGTACGTTTTTGGCGTTGGAACGGGCATTTTCGGCGGGGGTTGGCAATACGGTGAAGCTTTACGAAGTCAACAGCCAAGGAGCTCTCGATGTCAGTGGTGAGCAGGATTTATTCTGGGAAGAAGAAGGGATTCCCTTTGAAATTGACCCGCCGCTTCGGAAGCAGCTGTTGCTGGATTTTGCCGAAATTGGCGTGACGCCGGATAATTTGGAAGGATTGGCGTTGGGTCCGAAGTTACCAGACGGTCGTCAGTCGCTGATTGTGGTTAGTGATAATAATTTTAACGATACTCAGTCCACTCAGTTGGTGGCGTTGGCGTTGGATTTGGAAACAATACCGGCGGTGTTGCCTGTGGTGGAGACACAGATGTTTGTCGATCGTGAAAATGCCTTGTTTGCAGGAGATTCCGACGATCCGGGTATTTGGGTGAATCCCAACAATCCGGCAAATAGCTTGGTGGTGGCGACGGCGAAAGATGGGGGGTTGGTGACGTTTGATTTGAATGGGAAAATTTTGCAAGCAATTCAGCCGGCTCCTTTTGGTGAGATTCGCTATAATAATGTGGATATTTTGGGAAATTTCGCGATCGCGTCCGACCGGGAAAACGACACCCTGGCCATTTGGCGAATCGACCCCAACAGTCGCCAACTCATTGATGTGACTTCACCAGATATTCCAGAAACCATTTTTGGTGTAGATGATGGGGAACAAACGGCTTATGGTTTGACGGCGTACACCGACCCCACCTCCGGAACCCCTTATGTGTTTGTTACCCAAGCAGATGGGAATTTCGTTGCTCAATTGGAGTTGATTTTCCAAGAAAATGGTTTGGTGAATGCCAATGTGGTACGAACTTTGGAACTGCCGGTTCCCACGGGAGACCCAGCTGATTCTCAAGCAGAAGGTATGGTGGTAGATCGCGATCGCAATATTTTATACGTTGCCATGGAAAAAGAAGTAGGATTGCTCAAAACCAATGCTTCTCCCAACGACGACAGCGAATCCTCCGATGAAACTGGCGTCACCGAAGGCGAATTTGAACTGGTACAAGCCAACGATACCGGTGAAGAAGCCATAACTAGCTTCGACCAAGTAGTTGTATTCGGCGACAGCCTTTCCGATGTAGGCAACGCTTTCATTGCCAGCAACGGAACCAGACCGCCTTCTCCTCCCTACTTTCAAGGTCGTTTCAGCAACGGCGAACTGGGGGTGGAACGCATTGCCGAGATGCTAGGTCTCAATGCCTCTGTTCCTGCCTTGGCTGGCGGCAGCAATTTTGCCATTGGTGGGGCAACTACCGGTTTTGGTACCTCCGCAGAAGGAACACCCAACATTGGCGAACAGATTAACGCCTACCTCAGCCAAAACACCCCCGATGCTAGTGATTTAATTTATCTTCATGCTGGTTCTAACAATTTTGTACAAAGTCCTATGCCCGTCGATCCAGCTACTGTCGTCAGCGATATTGTTGGTCACATTACTACCCTCGCCGAAGCTGGGGCGGAAACTTTCCTCGTTCCCAATTTGGGAGATTTCAGCGTTGCCCCCTTTGTACGTTTCATCGGACGCAGCGAGGAAATAGCTGCTTCCCTTGACCGTTTCAACGCTCTTTTGGATACCAGCTTGGATGCGTTGGAATTTAGCTTGGATGTCGATATTGTGGAGTTAGATTTTGCCAGTATTTTTGATGATATTTTGGAAAGTCCGGTAGAATACGGTTTTACCAATACCAGCGGTCAGGCTTTGAATACGACCACTGGGGAAGTGGTTCCCAATCCCGATGAATATGTTTTTTGGGATGATTTTCACCCGTCAGCGGCTGTTAATGCGATTGTGGCTGAGTCAGTACGGGAAGAGATTGCAGAATTGCGATCGCAAGATGAATCTCCCCTCAAACCAGATATAGAAGGATTGTCTATTTACGATACCGGCAATGGCAGCGGATATATTTTAGCTTCCAGTCAGGGAGACAGCAGCTATGCCGTATTCGACCGCGAAGGCGACAATCCATATTTGGGAAGTTTCGTTATCGGCGATAACGGACCCATCGACCAAGCCAACGAAAGCGATGGCTTGGATGTGGTGAATGCCAATTTGGGAACAAAATATCCGTCTGGTTTATTGGTTGTGCAAGATGGTGCCAACGAACCACAGGCTGTTTTTCAAGATGAAGAAGAGCTGGAAAATAAAAGTACCAACTTTAAGTTTGTCTCGTGGGAAAGCGTAGAGCAAGCGTTGGGATTGGATGGTATCACGGGTGAGTTTCCCGAAGGAGAAGGAGAAGGAGAAGGAGAAGGGTTTTCCCTTGAGGAATCTGACGATTTATCAAAATTTGTGGAAATCTTTGAACCAATATCGGTATCCAATTTGGGATTGCCAAACCCATTGAAAACAGAATCTGCCGATGCTGCAGAGATTTCCGATTTGGTTGCAGGAGAATTTTTGGGAGTGTAATGTTTGTCAAACTTTTGTTGTAATTTGCTAAAAATTTGAAGGTGAGAAATCCGAATTAGGGGAGGTTCGGACATAATAAAATTGAAATCTTAATGGAATGGGTGTTTGCTGGTCAGGCGGCGACACCCATTGTTACTGGGGATTTTCTGGATGAGAGGGAAGGGGTGGCGATTGGGTCAGTTTCCGATAAAGGAAAGATTCGGTTAAGGGAAGCGTTATTTATCAAAAAGGGGGAAGCCATGACTGGAAGAAAACAATCTCAATCTTGGCAGGTGGCAACCGTTTCGGTGGGAATTGCGGGATGGCTGGCAGTGGGGAACATTTCTATCCCCGTTGTTAGGAGTCAAACGGAAAGGGAAGTTTCGCCACCAGCAGAAACAGTTTCGCCAACGCAAACCAACACCATTCGCGGTCAACTCGATAGCAACAGCGATATCCTCGAAGATGGCAGCTACTATCAAACCCATACCTTTACAGGAGAAGCTGGCGAAGAAATTGCAATTGAAGTTGTCAGTGCGGATTTTGATGCTTATTTGATTTTGCTAGATGCGGAAGGAAGGCAAATGGCAGAGAATGATGATGGGGGAGGAGGGGGAGGAGTGGGAGGAGGGGGAGAAAGCGGATTTGGTATCATATTTTAGATAGAGACTGAAGAGCGGGTCTTTGCAGTGCGGATGACCGATGAAAAAGCGCCATACGTTCCTAGACAAAATTGGATTTTGGTGTTAGGATGGAGGGGACATAGGGTGAGGGAGCTTGCTGTAAAAAAAGGGGGAGTTTAATGGGACACTCCAACCCAAACATTTAGGCTGGGTAAAAATATTTAAATTATTTCCGGGCAGGTTGGATGTTTGAGCGAAACGTCTGCAACCAAGCTGTTTCCCCGACCGGGCAGGGAGGAAAAATTTTTCCTTTGCACCAACTGTTTATAAAATTGTCTATCTATAATTCTTAAGATACCACTACTTAGGGAGTTTTGTCAAGAGATGGTGGGGGAATAGCCGGCACCCTGGAAGGCATCCCACTGGGTCTTGCTATGGTGCCTCGATGGCACGGAAGGTAATAGACATGGCGGCTAACCGCGATGTATCGACGGTGCGAGTTGTTGGCGTTGCATATAGACTGCGGGTTCCCCGATTTAAGTCTTCCAACAGTTCTTCAATAGCGCCAGGAGCGTCTTCCTGCAAGGCCATTGGTCCTTTTCGCATCCCGCGACTGCGAGCAATCTTCTGCAACCGTTTGAGAGCCTTGCTTAAAGGAGCTGCACTAGCGAGAACCAATACTTCTGCGGTTCCCAAAGGCTTGTCTACGGTAAGTTGAAACTGGTCTCCCTGAGCCTGGTTGGGAATTGTCCGGGTTTCTCCAGCTTCTACAATAGCAGCAGCTTCGCTGGCTGTCCAGCTATTGGGAAAAATTACAGACATATCTCCTTCTGGTGTAATTACAATAACTGTGATATAGAGATCGCCTTGTTCTTGATTTTGAATGTCCAAATTCACGCGTGTTCCTATTGGCAACAAGGGAATGCCATTTTTAAAATCGATTTGGTCTAGGGAAAGATGGGCTGTAGACTCATTTATATCTTCTTTTCGTACCGTTCCCCGGGGGGTAAATTCTTGAGCTGCGATCGCTTCCTTGCCTTGGGAACCAACAACGCGCATGGTTGCCGATACCTTGGTGCGGGAGGAACTGGCGTTGAGGGTCAGTTTCACCAATCTTGCGGCTAGTAAGGATTTAAATTTGGCTTGCAAGCGTTCCATCGCATGGGGAACATCTTCGTTGGCAGGACCAAAGGAACCGGGAATGAAGTCCAATCCCTGACCGTACAATCCAATACTACCAATTTCTGGCGTTTCTTGGATATCCCGATTGCGAGCTTCCCCAGCCTTTTCTTCATCCATGCGTCCCAAAATATAATGAATTTCTGTTTCTCCCAACTCAAAAAATTTCACGCGGGCTATTTGGGATAGTTTTTGTATGGTATGAGTACGGATATTTTCGCCTAAAGAAGGGTCAAGTGCGATATGTAAAGCAAAATCCTTGGGGATAGCGCGGACTTTTTCTTGCAAAAACAATCCCGATTGCGGTGAACCTTGGGTGCGGGAATTTTCTATTAAAGTACCAGACCCCACCAAACCATCCCGGGATGCCATTTTTAGGGTGCCGACTTCTTTTCCTTGTCGGTCGAGCAGGGAAAACATAGCATCCTGGTTAAAGGCGGCAAAAGAACGCGCGCCAATACCTCCCATCCAAAATTGTACGCGATCGCTTTCCATTTGCGTGACCACCGCTTCTGCTGGCGGCGTGTCTGGGGTGATAAAGTAAGTAGGCTTGTTTTCGTGATTGGTATGGGGTTGAACGCCGTATTCCGGAATTTGGCGGGTTGTGGAAATTTTGGTGGTACTGCGGGAGATATTCGCGATCGCATTGCTAACTGATTCGCTCCCAGTCATCTGCCACAAATATTGGGTGAGCGCATAGGTGAACGCTCCCGCATGAAAGCCATCGAACGGCGTATCGGCAGCGAGCTGGTCTGGTGCGGCGGAAGCAATAACGATACCTTTGGCGACACCTTGCTGGCGTTGGCGATGGAGTTCTTCATCGCTCATTTTTAATTGTTCTTGCCATTTTTCCTGGTATTCCCGTTCGCTTTCGCTGCGATAGGTATCGTTGCCACCAACAATCGACCGTATGGTGAGATTTCCCCGCTTGCCGCCGCCGGAGTAACAGCTGTCTAAAATCACCGTCACATTTTCCGTTGGCAGTGCCGACATTAACAAAAACAAGCTTTTCCCCATGATATCGGAAACCACAAAGCGATCGCTACTTTGGGAAACTTGCCGATTGAGGGGTACAAAAGTACTGTTAAGTTGGTTTCTAAAAGGAGAATTGGGGTCAACCACTTGGGAACCGTGACCGGAAAAATGGAAAACCACCACATCGGATGGGTTTGCTTGTTGGATTAAATGTTGTTCAAAAGCTTGTAAAATCCCTTCCCGGGTAGGTTTTATCTCCGTCTCGTCAGTCACGGTCAAAATATCTTCCGGTTGAAAGCCAAAACGATGGATTAACAGTTCCCGCTGCAACAACACATCGTTGATACATCCATACAAAGGATTTTCCGGATATCCGTTGGCACCTACCAGCAACGCCAATTTCCGGGAAGTGGGAGCTGCTAGCATTTTAGCGTAGCGCCACCCTTGCTTGCGCACCTCAAGTTGGCTCATACCTAAGGTCGCCAAGGCGGATGCGGCAAATTGGAGAAAATGACGGCGTCCGATCGGTCTCATAATTTTTGCTCCATAATAGAAACATGCGATTGCATCATTCTTCTGACCAGGAATAATTTTTCCGAAATATTATCCCTAGCAAGGTCACGGAAAACATGCCATCATGGCAATTCCCACCCAGAATGGTTCGTCTGGTTGCATCCTCATACCAAATCCGCACTGCAAAGACCCGATAAATCCCCCAGGCTAGAACTTCTTTGTCGTCTTCCTCCCACTTCGGTACTCCTGGGTACTGTGCACATCGGATTTCATACCAACTCCCCCATGGCAAGGATAGCATTCATCCCCATTCTAGTTTCTTTGTTTTCCAGGATTGCCCTCCTGTTACTATGTTCTACTTCTTATCAAACAGTAACCTATGCAAAATTTTCCCAGCCTACCAACCTGCATATCCTCTTATCGCCAGGAAATATACAATCGCGGATAAAATTTTGAGAGAGTTTCTATGGTTATTCCCCTAGGTTGCCGCTTGTTTGCCACCACTTGCATTTTAGGAATTATAGGGATTCCCCCCATGGTTTCCCTGGCGCAGCCAATCTCCCATCCCACGCAAACATCGGAAGAACTCTTTTACACCTACTACGGTCAAAAAATTCCCCTCAACCAACGTTCCGACATTATCGGCGTTTCCTTTACCCCAGAAAGCGGCAGTAGAACCCGTGGAACTACGCAGCCGCTATACATGCAACTCCAAGAAGCCTTGCAGCAGCAAGGGAGTGGAACCCGTGGAAGCGGTCGGGGAGCGCCTTTGAACGCGCAAGTGCAGCCAATCGGCAACCGCTATGCCTTGGTGAAATTACCGAGGAACACCCGTTCTGCTGGTGTATCCATGGCACGCCAGCGCATCCAGCAGCAATCTTACGTTAGCCAAACCCTTCCCGTGTTGCGTCGCCGTGCCGCTGGTGAAGACGCGCAAGCCAACCAAGAAAATATTCTCCTCCCCAACGAAATCGTTCTCAGTCTGGAACCTAACATTTCCGACAGCCGCCGGCGTCAGTTACTCGCGCAAAATCAGCTAGAGGTGGTGCGACCTTTGCGCTTTGCTGAAGACCGATACTTGGTGCGATCGCAAACCGCCACCGGTACCCACATTTTACAGGTATCCAACCGTTTAAATACCGCCATTGGGGTCCAATCGGCAACCCCCAATTTTATCCAAACCCCCAGCTACCAACCCCAACAAACCCAAATTGACTCACCTAAATTGGTCCAGAAAAAGGCTACGCGATCGCTACCAGAAACCGTTGCCGCCTTTCCCATGCCTGAAAAAACGCCATTTGCCCAAAGTTTGTTGCCCTTACAGTGGCATCTAGACAGCACCCCCCGGCGGGGAAACTTTTTACCAAGAACTGATTTACAAATAACGGAAGCCTGGGAAAAAAGCAATGGTGGTCGCAATGTTACCGTTGCGGTTATCGATAGTCTCATTCAGTGGGACCATCCCGATTTAAAAAACAATATTGCCAACACCGCCAACTACGAAAATGCCTTACCAGGAGAAGAACATGGTTGGGATTTTTCCAGCGAAAATGGCGGCGACCCAAATACACGCCTGAGTTCTCAAGAAATGCAAGTTTTGCGCCCTCACTTCCAACGTAGCTTCGCTGCTTCCGACCAAAAAATCCTAGAGACATACCCAGACCTGGCAGAATACTTGCAGCAAAACAATCCCCAAGCTTCCTCAGCCGAAATTGCCCTGCGCATTCGCAATTACGTTCGCAACCAGATAGCTTCTGAGTTCCACGGCACTTGGTCGGCGGGGGTTATCGCTGCCAATCCCAGCAAGAAAATGGGAGCTGTCGGCGTGGCACCAAACGCCAAAATCCTGCCAGTGCGCGTGTTTGGTTTGGGTGGCGAGATCGATGCTGCTTCCTTGGTCGAGGCAGTTGGCTATGCCGCCGCGCGGGATGCGGATATAATTAATATGAGTTTGGGAGGATTGCTTCCCGATAGTGCGCTGACTGGACAAATTTTTGATATTTTGGATGCCCATCCGGATATTGCCATTGTGGCATCGGCGGGAAACAGCGATTTAGACGGCGTTGGGTTTCCCGCTGCTATTCCCGGAACCATCGCGGTGGGTGCTACCAACATGCAAGGAAACCGTACTTTTTACAGCAATTATGGCGGTGGTTTGGATGTGGTGGCACCTGGTGGGGATACTTCCAGGAGTTTGAGCGGTGGCATTCTCACCACGGGAGGCACTGGGATGGAAAGTTGGTGGCGGCAAATCTCCGTTCCCGATTATAGCTGGGGTCTTGCCTTAGATGCGCGCGGCAAATACGTACAAGTGCAGGGAACGTCTTTTTCGGCACCCAATGTTTCTGGGGTGGTGGCTTTAATGAAAGGAGTCAATCCTGATTTGCGATGGGAGGAAATTGCCACCATTCTTAAGGAAACCGCTAGCTACGATAGTTTGAGTTTGTTGAAAGCAGAGAAGCATCACTATCGCTTGCAGGCGGCTGTGGGGTTTGGCACGGCAATGGGATATCCCATTATTCGCCCATCGGGAATTTTTCCCAAGGCTTCTCCCATTTCGCGGGAACAATATTTCTTTGGCGCTGGTTTGGTAAATGCTCTCCAAGCGGTAGAAGCGGCACGTTAGGGCATTGCATTTTGCTAGAAATTCTGCATAAGCACGCCCTCCTTGGAAGTAAAAATAATTAGAACTCAGGGAAGGCTTCCCAAACATTCAGTATTACTACGGAGAATTCGGATCGTGTTTTCTATTGTTCAGTTTTTCAGGAATCTCAAACTCCGTGCATCTACGACCGGCGATCGCAGTAGCCAGGCGGTAGATAGCTGTTGCCAAGCCGATGCGGACCGTTTGTTTCTCTCCGGCGTCCGCCAATTACAAAGCTACCAAATACACCAAGCCATACAATCTTGGCAAATGGCTTTGCAAGCTTACCAAATTATCGGCGATCGCGTGGGAATTGTCAACTCCCTTGAAGGATTGCGCATTGCCTGCACAGACGATGGCGAAATTTCCCAAGCCATGGAATTTCACCAACAGGCTTTAGCAATTTACCAAGACCTAGCAGCAAGCACAAAATTTGACTAACGAACCATGTATACCTCGCATATATGAGATATTTTTCGGGAGATTTTGACGATGCGATACGTTCCCAAATCTTTTCAAATGGCAACTGCCAACGTGCATCTTTTTCCTCTGTCTACCTCACAAAATACCATGGCAGACAACAATTCATCCACGCGCAAAACCAAAAGCGATATTTTGTTTTTGCAAGGATATCAAAAGTTAGAAAACGGCGAGTTGGTGGAAAGCATCCAATGCTGGGAACTCGCTTTAATCAACTATCGCGCCTTGAAAGATACCACTGGCGAAATTAACTCCCTTGTGGGTTTGGGAATTGCTTGCGCGGATAGCGGCGATTCTCCCCGCGCCATTCAATATCACCGACAGGCTTTGACTCTCTACCGCCACATCAACGACCGCCATGGAGAAGCTGCTTCTTTAGGGAATTTGGGATTGGCTTATGCTGCGATGGGTCAGTATACCAGAGCTGCAGACGTTTACCAACAGTCTCTAGAAATTTTCCGGGATTTGGGCGATCGCAGCGCCATTGCTATTTCCCTCAACAATCTGGGAATTGCTTGTTCCCATTTGCAAAAACACCAAACTGCTTTGGAATGCCACCAACTGGCTTGGGATATTGACCGGAGTTTGGAAGATTTAAATGGAATGGCTACTTCTCTGGATAATTTAGGCATGACTTATGCCCAATTGGGAAACAATCGCCATGCCATTCAATACATGCAGCAATCTTTAGAGATTTGGCGGCAAGTAGGGGATGCCACGGCTGAAGCAATTTGCGTTAGCCATCTAGGAAATATCTATTTTTCGATGGAAAGATATCAAAGTGCCAAAGAGTGCTACCAACAATCTCTGGCATGTTTCCAAACCGTTGACGATGGTAATGGCATGTCTGTCGCTTGGGGAAATTTGGGTATGACGGCTTGCTGCTTGCACGAATACGACAATGCGATTTTATACTACCAAAATTCTTTAGAGAAATTCCGAAAAATTGGTTCCCGTTCCGGGGAGGCTGCCGCTCTGGGGAATTTGGGCAATGTTTACGCTGATTTAGGCGAATATTTACGTGCAATTGCCTTTTTTGAAACCTCCTTGGAAATTTCCCGGAAACTCAGCGATCGCTTCCACATAGCCAAATCTTGGGGAAATATTGGCGATGCCTGTCTGGGATTGCAAGAAGCTCGAAAAGCCGTTCAATCCTACCAGGAAGCTTTGCGCATCTACCGCCAGTTAGGCGATCGCCTGGCGCAGGCTTACTTTCTCGACCGCATGGGGGTCGCCTATCGCTTTCAAAGACAATACGAGAAAGCAATGGAACTTCACAAGCGATCGCACCACATTTGCCAACAAATCGACTATAAAATTGGCATTTCTCGCTCTTTAGGCAACTTAGGCATCGTCTTGTTCAAAGCCGGCGAACTGCAAGCCGCAGAAAGCGTTCTTTGGCAAGCCATTACCCTCGCCGAAGCCAGCGAAAGCAATTGCATGCCTCCCACCTGCCATCTTGCCAGTTTGAGAACCGAACAAACCAAAAATTATTCCCGATTGCAACAAGTTTTGGTCGCCTTAGGAAAAACCGAACTTGCCTTAGAAGTCGCCGAAAGCGATCGCGTGAAAACCTTTAAAAAATTATTAAATTCCCGGCTAGCAGGAACCGATGGCGCTATCCTGGATATTAGCGCATCCACCGTCGAAGAAATTCGCCAAACGGCCAGCCAGCGCAACGCTACCTTGGTGCAATATTCGGTGGTCAGCGACCCCGATTGGCTGTATATTTGGGTCATTTCTCCCGATAAAAATATTGCCTTTCGTGCCGTCGATCTCAGCTTTCTAGAAACCCCTATCACCGATTTAGCCTGGCGTTTGGGAACTGGGGAAGACAACCTAGAAATCCAAACAGATAGCCAGGAAAATAGCCAGCGGCAAAAACACTTGCAACAACTCTACCAACTATTAATTACCCCCATTGAATCTTTGCTTCCTAGCAATCCCCAGCAACTGGTTGGCTTGATTCCTCAAGCAGAATTGGTTTCCATTCCTTTTGCCGCCTTGCAAGACGAACGAGGAAACTATCTCATCGAAAAACATACTTTACTGGCTGCTTCTGCCATTCAAGTTTTGCGATTTACCCACCACCATCCCCAAGGTTGGCAAAGTGGCAAAAATACTTTTACCACCTTTTATCCCAGCCACCTATTGGAACATTGTTATCGCTATCGGTGGCATTCCACCGAGGATATTTTTCAAATTTCCCTCCTCAAAAGTGCAATAGCCGGTATTCCGAGA
Organism: Geitlerinema sp. PCC 9228; assembly: GCF_001870905.1. Lineage (NCBI taxonomy): Bacteria > Bacillati > Cyanobacteriota > Cyanophyceae > Geitlerinematales > Geitlerinemataceae > Geitlerinema > Geitlerinema sp. PCC 9228. Next base: position 27,222 of record NZ_LNDC01000080.1, on the reverse strand, counting down.
AGCTATTCCTACTACCAACCAAGCGATCGCACCATGTAACCTTTTCCCACCATTTTCACTTCTATGAAATTGGCACAATTGCAACAACAATACCGCGACGGCAAGCGAGATTTTTCCTGAGTCAAAATGCCGAGAACTTCCCTAGCTAGCAGCCAACTCCCCCACATTCTCATGCCGAGAACTTCCCTAGAAGGCAGCAATTTCGATCGCGGAAACTTCAACCATAGTAGCTTTCGTAAAGCCAATCTTTGTCAAACTTCTTGGCAACAAACCCAAGCCGAAGCCGCTATTTTTATCAAAGCCAATCTCCCAGAAAGCAACTTCACCCAAGCCAACCTCACCAACGCCGATTTTACCCAAGCCAACCTCACCAACGCCAATTTTACCAACGCTAATTTAGCCGGTGCCAATTTCAGCCAAACTTGCCTGCAAGGTGCTATTTTTCGCAATGCTAATTTAAAACAAGCCAAACTCTACGATGCCGATATAGCCGAAACCTCATTTGATGGCACTGATTGTAGCGACACCTATTTTACTAGCGAACAAACAACTGCTGGCACCACCGAAAACTTTATACCTGATAGCAACGATTCTAGAGAAAAAACAGCAACATTTCCAGCCAACCATCAATATCGTAAAACCCAAGCACAATCTCCCTTTGTTCTCTCTTTACCCCAAGTTAAAAACCAACAGTATTCTTTTTTCCTTTCCCATAGAGGATTGCAGGGAAAACGTTTTTGGCGCAATCTGCCGAGAAAATTTTTGTTGGCTTGGGGATTGGGCTATTTTTTATTAGCGCAAGGAATGGTTTATTATCAAGTTGGTTGGGAATTTTGGTTGTTGGCAATTTTTAGTTCTTTCATGTGGTGGCTAGACGAACAGTTGCTTTGGTTCCTACCTATGGCGGTTTTCTTTGCAATTTTCTCCAACGATCCAATTGTTATTCGAACCTTGCTCGGTTTTGTGCCTTTGACGATTTTAGTAACCGTTTTTTATTGGTTTCAGTGGGGATGGCATCTCTATCGTTCTTTAAAACTCTCTCTGTTTATTGCTGGTGCTTTTGTGGTATCTTGGATTTTTCTCCGGGAACTGTTACTTGTGGCAAGTTGGCTGGATTTCTTTTTATTCCTACAATTTATTTTGAGCGTTGTTGGTATTACTGCCGGTTCTTTTAGTATTGTAGAGATGGGAAATCGTGGTTACAGTAAAAAACAAACGTTACCTCTTATCGTTGCGATCGCTGTTTTGGGATTAGCTTTGGGTAGAATTGTTTCCTGAATATGGTAATTGAAATTGTATGTATTTTGTAATAACAATTTTTTATTTTGGCGCAGCTTAGATGTTTGGGTAAAGGCGCCTCAAAAACCTCCCCTTTTTTATGACGACTCGAACAAAAATCGTCCTATATTAATCTTAAACTACCACCAATAGGGAATTTTGTCAATATTCCCACTCTATGGTGGGGACTGTCATGCGGACGGAGAGATTCGAACTCTCACACCTTGCGGTACTAGAACCTAAATCTAGCGCGTCTACCAATTCCGCCACGTCCGCGGGCATATACTAATATAGCAGAGAAAACCCCAAATTTGTAAAGGAAAACAGCCAAAATTTTTCCAAACGGGTACTAGCGGGAAAATTGGGGAATATCCACCGCTTGCATGGAGGTAGCAGGATTTGGGAGAAAGGAACCTGCCAAATGGGTGGATTTGCAACTAGCAGAAAAATCTAAGGGGAGTTGCTGGCAATATTCGCTAGCGTGTTGTTCGGCAAGACGATAGGCTGAAGTGGAAGGGGGAATTTGCTGCAAATAGTATAGAGCAGCAATAAAATCCTGGCGGCGAGCGCGTTTTTCTGCCTGAGTTAGATACCATTGAGAACGAACTTGCTGTTTTTGTCGGTATTCTTGCAATTTCGCCGATACTCGTTGGTAGGTTTGGGTGTTTTTGGGAATTTTTTGTAGCTGCGCGATCGCACCGGTAAAATCTTTACCAACAGCTAAATTGTAAGCCGATTGTAGCAGCTGGTGGGCTTGGGTTTCTTTTTTAATTTTCTGTTTGTGGCGATATTCTTTTAATTTAGCAGCCACTTTCGCATCAAACTTGGTTTGGGAGGGAACTTGCTGCAAGTGTCGAATCGCGCCAGCAAAATTTTTCTTCATCGCTAGGTTATAAGCCGATTGTAGCCGCTGGTAGGCTTGGGATTCTAGATGTAATTGCGCTTGCTGTCGAAAAGGTTCGGCTTTTTCTCGCCAAAATTCAATCTGGGGAAGCTGGTGGCTGACCTCTCGCACTTGTTGCCATTTACCGGTGGCAAAAGCTTTTTTTAGTTTCTGAAATTGAGTTTTTGCCAATTGCCACTCTTTTTGCCATTGACTGGCTGCTTCGGTGGCTTGCCGGTAGTGTTCGCTGCTAGGGGGGATGGCAGATACCAGGGAAATTGCTTTTTCCAATTCCCCTTGTTGGTAGGCGATGCTGGCTTGCTGGTATTTCTCGCTGCTTGCTAAGGGAGAATACACCAGCAATTCTTGAACGCCATAAGCAATGGCAGCGGTATTGAGGATCGTTCCCACTCCTGCCGTTGCTGCAAACCACCGGAAAGCCGTTGCCGACGAACTGGGCGATTGGTTCGATGGAACTTGGGTATACGTGGTACAATCTGAAACGTTAGAACCAGACATAGTTTGCTTTTATACTCCCCAGCAAAGGACTGGCTATCGTTTATTCGGAACCCCAACAAACAATTCCGGAAATTAGCTCATCCCAAGATACTATGACTTCCAAACCAGCTAAACTGGTACGCGATCGCATTCCCGAAATCGTTCGCGCCAACGGCAAATCTTGTACAATAACACAACTATCGGCCGCAGAATACCGGCAAGCTTTGCGCGAGAAGCTGGTGGAGGAGTGGGAGGAGTGGGAGGAGTGGGAGGAGGGGGAGGAAGGGGAAAACTACAAAGAAGTTGTAGCCTTAGCCTGGGGATGATGCTGGTCTTTGCCGTACGGATTTGGTATTCGTATTTTGTACCAACAAATTACTATTTTTTTTCAGCTTAGATGTTTGGGTAAAGACGTCCGCAGCCTCCCCTTTTTTACAGCGATCGCTCAAAAATCGCCCTATGTATCTTTACCATACCACCAAATCAAAAATATGTCAATCCAAATCAAGGGCTCTTCATGGATAACCCAATGCGCCGTAGTTTCTCGTTCACTTCCAAAACCCGTACCTGCACCACCTGACCCACGCGCACAATTTCATTGGGGTCGCGAACAAAACGGTCAGCCAGTTGGGAAATATGAACCAACCCATCTTGATGCACGCCAATGTCAACAAAAGCCCCAAAATTAGCCACATTAGTGACAACGCCTTCCAATTGCATTCCCACGCGCAAATCCTCTAGGGTATGCACATCTTCGGCAAAATTGGCATAGGTGAACGACTGGCGCGGGTCGCGTCCCGGTTTTTCCAACTCCTGTATAATATCCCGTAAGGTTGGTTCCCCTACCGTATCGCTGGTATAGCGCCGCAGGTCGATTTGGTGGAGTTTGTCGGTAACTTGGGAAATTTGACTGAGGGAAAGATTGATATCGGCCGCGATCGCTTTTACCACAGCATAACTTTCCGGATGCACCCCTGTGTTATCCAACGGATTGTTTCCCTGGCGAATCCGCAAAAATCCTGCTGCCTGTTCGAAGGATTTGACACCTAATTTTTTCACCTGCAACAACTCCTGGCGATCGCGAAAAGCCCCATTTTGATTGCGATAGGCGATAATATTATTAGCAATGGTGGGGGTAATGCCGGATACGTAGGTCAGCAACTGTTTGGAAGCCGTATTCACATCCACACCAACGTAATTCACGCAACTTTCCACCGTTTCGTGCAACTTTTTGTGCAGCAATTTTTGGTCTACATCGTGTTGATATTGACCCACACCAATGGATTTGGGGTCGATTTTCACCAACTCCGCCAGCGGGTCTTGCAGGCGGCGGGCTATGCTAATGGCACCGCGTACGGTAGCATCTAAATGGGGAAATTCTTCCCTGGCTACTTCGCTGGCAGAATAAACGGAAGCACCAGATTCGTTGACGGTAACGGCAATGGGTTTTTTCTCCTGGTAGGGAAGATTTGCCAATACTTCTTCCACAAACCGACTGGTTTCCCGACTGGCAGTACCGTTGCCAATGGCAAGAAAAGCGATAGGATATTTTTGCAGCAATTTTTGCAAGGTTTGGCTGGCTTGCTGGCGTTGGGAGTGGCTTTGATGGGGAAAAATAGTTTGATATTCCAAAAATTTGCCGGTTTCGTCAACGACGGCTACTTTACAGCCAGTGCGAAATCCGGGGTCAATGCCTAGGGTTGCCTGCATTCCTGCCGGCGGGGATAGCAACAGCGAACAGAGATTGTTGGCGAAGGTTTCTACAGAGGCTTGTTCGGCTTCCGCTTTTTTATCGGCTAAAACAGCGTTGATGGTGGCGGGTTTCAGCAGTCGCGTGTAGGCATCGCGGATGGTGGCGGTATAAAAATCTTTCAGGGAGGGGGCAGGGGAAATCAGAATTTGCGATGCTAGATGGGATAAGATGCGATCGCTATCCACGCTCAGATCGAATTTTACAATACCTGCCTCTTGGCCGCGAAACAAGGCAAGTAAATTGTGGGGGGCAATTTTGGTGATGGGGATTTGGTAATCCCGATACATTTCAAATTTGGTGGTACCTTCGGGATAGTCTTCCTTAATTGTAGAAACGACAACGGCGGATTTGGCGAAAATATCCCGCAGCTGCGATCGCACATCGGCACGTTCGGCGATCGCTTCGGCTATAATATCGCTAGCCCCCTGCAATGCTGCTTCTGTTGTATCTACGCCAACTTCGGTATTGATATAGTTGGCAGCGGCATCTTCTAAAGATACGGATTTGCTAGCTTTCTGATTTTCTGCTTCAATCCATTCCGCCAGGGGTTGCAACCCTTTTTCCCTTGCTTTGGTGGCGCGGGTGCGACGTTTGCGGCGGTAGGGTAAGTATAAATCTTCCAGTTCGTTTTTTTGGGTACAAGCGGTAATTTTGGCTTTCAGGTCGTCGGTGAGTTTGCCTTGTTCCGCGATCGCTTGTAGAATACTTTCTTTACGAGCTGCCAGTTGTTGAATATAAGTATAGCGGTCTTGTAGTTGGCGCAACTGCACCTCATCCATTTCCCCAGTACGTTCTTTCCGGTAGCGTGCAATAAAAGGAATCGTAGCGCCCTCTTGCAATAATGCTAGCGCGTTTTCCACCTGTTGGGGTCGTAGGGAAAGTTCTTGTGCCAGTTGTTGCACGACAGCAGACATAACGCCAGACACGATAGATGCCAATCTATCTTAGAGTGTAGCGAACTTCCCGTCAATTGGGTACACGATCGCGATCGCTTCGGGAAATGTTATTCTAAAATCTAGCAAAGTGTAGCGAACCAGCAAACCTTCACCTATGGCAGACCTTCCCTTAGGATTCCCCCCAGCCACTCCCGAAGGAAAAATCGAAATCAAAACCTATCCTGCCTATCGCAGCATCACCTACGAACATCACGGCAACTTATCCCGTGCCAGCCAAGCTGCTTTTAACTCCCTCTACCGCCACATTAGCAGCAATCAAATTGCCATGACCACTCCCGTAGAAGTGCGATACCCCGACCACGCCGCCGCTAGCGTTGCCGAAAACCTAACCGACACCGGCACCGCCAAAGTTTCCTTTATTTATCCCCAACCAGACATTACTCCCCAGCAAGTAGGCAACGACGTTGGCGTCACCGACCATCCTGCCATAACCGTAGCCAGCATCGGCATTCGCGGCGGCTACACTTGGGAAAGCTACCAACAACACTGGCAGCAGCTACAATCCTGGTTGCAACAACATCCCGAATACGAAATTGTCGGGTCTCCCCGTCGGTTTCTGTATAACGCTCCCTACACGCCGGTGGAGAAAAAAATGAGCGAGGTACAAATTCCCATTCAGAAAAAAGAATAGGAAAATCGCACCATCCAAACAAACAAAAATCACTCCATCTCCACCAAATCCACCTTACTCTTTTGCGCCTTGCTGCCTAAAATTTCTGTTAGTTTCTCCATAAATTCTTTAGCCACTTTTCGGAAGGCTTTAGACCCCGAACAAGTGGGGTCGCTGATAACAACTGGCAAATAGCTATCTACAGCTTTGGAGACATTCACATCCAGGGGAATTTGGGTTTGGAAAATTTTCTTTTCACCAAAGTCGCTATGCACACGCTGCATAACTTTCTTGGAATAGCGACCGCTGAGCAGACCTCCCGACATAGTAAAGGCAATACCTACCAATTCCATAACGTACTCGTGGTCGAACTGATGCACTTCTTTGAGTTGTTTCAAACGTCTTTGCAACAGTTGGATGCCAATCAAAGAAAGGGGTTCCGGTCTGGCAGGGAGTAAATAGAAATTGCTGCAAGCTAAGGCACTGCGGGTGAGCAAAGTATAGCCAGGGGCGCAATCTAAAATGATAAAATCAAAGTCGTCAATGACCGGTTCTAGGATACTCCAAACCAAAACCCGTTCTAGTTCCGTCCATACCCCTTCAAAGTTAGTATTTGCCTGTTGCTGTACGGCTTTCTCGTGCAGCTTTTGGGATACCAAAAACTCATCGTATAAATCCAAATCCCCAGGTAAGAGATTTAAATCTTTGGTATTGCCGACGTAGGGTCTGATAAAATCTTGAATGCGGGCATCTGGTTGGTCGGCGTTTTGGATGGCTTGGTTGATGAGATACCGTAAGGTTCGCTTTTCGCGGCGAATTTTGGCAAAATCGGAAGGAGGCACTAGGCTTAAGGTGGCGCTAATTTGATTGTCTAAATCGACAACGAGAACGCGCTTGCCGAAGTCTTTGGCTAAAGCCGCAGCTAGGTTAACGGTTAGCGTGGTTTTTCCCACACCACCTTTCATGTTTGCCGTTGCTATAACGTATCCCATCAGTTTAATCCTCTACCAATACAGAGAATCCCATGTCAGTATAGCTTGTTCGTGAATATCGACAATGTTATTTTGCCATCCTACCGGAGGTTGTTCTGTGGAACAAGGGGCGTTTTCAAGATGGGGGAAGAAGGAAAATCAAATTTTAGTAGACATTTGGTAGGAATATGGTTGAATCTACGGTAACAAGTATAATTCCGCCAGCACCAGCTGGGTTTAAGTCAGGATTTATTGGGATTGTGGGTCGTCCCAATGTGGGGAAGTCTACCTTAATGAACCAGTTGGTGGGAGAAAAAATTGCAATTACTTCGCCGGTGGCACAAACGACGCGCCATCGGTTGCAGGGAATTTTAACCACTGATAGTGCGCAAATGGTGTTTGTAGATACGCCGGGAATTCACAAACCCCACCATCAATTGGGCAGAATTTTGGTGCAAAATGCGAAAATGGCGATTCAGGCGGTGGATGTGGTTTTGTTTTTGGTGGATGGGTCTTGTGCAGCTGGAGGAGGCGATCGCTTTATTGCCGATTGGCTCCAAAATCCCCAAGTACCTGTTATTCTAGGTGCCAACAAGCTCGACCAACGCCACCAATCCCAACAAATTCCGGAAATTCTGCCACCGGGAAGTTCCCCCAGCCATCCCATCGACGCTAGCTACACCAGCTTACCCAACGCCGACAATTGGACTTTAGTGAAATTTTCTGCCCTAACCGGATTGGGAATGGATGCGCTACAATCGCTACTACGCGATCGCTTGCGCGAGGGACCTTACTACTATCCCCCAGATTTGGTCACCGACCGACCGGAACGGTTTATTATGGGAGAGCTAATTCGCGAGCAAATTCTGTTGGTAACCCGCGAAGAAGTTCCCCATTCCGTAGCAGTGGCGGTGCAGCATGTGGAAGCAACGCCAGAGATTACCCACGTTTATGCCGATATTATCGTAGAACGACGTTCCCAAAAGGGAATTTTAATTGGCAAAGGCGGACAAATGCTCAAAAAAATTGGTTCTGCAGCCAGAGAAGCCATGCAAAAGCTCATCGCCGGTCAGATCTATCTAGAATTATTTGTGAAAGTGCGTCCAAAATGGCGGCAGTCATCCCATCGACTATCGGAGTTGGGATATACCGTGGAAGAAACCTAGACGCTTTGGTTCCCCCGGGGAAAAATGCGATACAATAGAAAGTTTATCCTGCCAACCAAAACGCGATCGCATCTGTGGCAGTAACTCAAAAACCGGCTTGTAGAGCTGTATCCGGATACATTCTCCCAAAAATCCTGTTATCGTCTTCCCCATGTGGGTACTTTACCTATAGGCAGGATATTGTTTCCAGAACAACTTTCCGTGCCTGCAAGGAGTGCAGAAGCCTCCCATTTCATTCCCCAATCGCTACTTAGTTCGCATCAGGAAAAGCAAGTGTTAATGGCAGTTCCCCAGATTCAGAACCCAAACGAAAACGAAACCAAGCGCCTCTCCCTGCTAGCGGCGTCTGGTTTGCTTCAATACCAACACCTCCCCGAATTTGACGAAGCCGTCAAAACCGCAGCCAAATTTCTGGAAGTACCGATTTGCATTATCAGTATCCCCGACCGTCACTACCAATGGGTCAAAGCCAGTTTGGGGTGGTCGCAGCTAGCCATTTTTGACGATACGCCGCAGCCGAAAAAGATCCCCCATAAAGATGCCTTTTGCAGCCGGGTAGTGGCATCCGAGCAGGTGCTGGCACTGCGGGATACCGCTGCCGACTCTACTTTTACCAATAGCAAATTTTTGCAGAAATGGGGCATTCGTGCCTACCTTGGCGTTCCTTTGTTTACCCATTACGGTGTGGAAGGGAACCAGGTGAAAAGCGAACGTATTTGTATTGGCACCCTGGCGGTTATGGATTTGGCACCTCGCAGTTTTAGCGAGAAAGATATCCAATTTTTGGAATTGGTCGCCAGCAATGCCATGAAAGACCTGGAAACCCAACGCCTGCACAGCATCCAACCCACCACCGACCGATTTCTCCATCAAGAACTCATTACCGATTTGCTCAACGAACTGCGCAATCCCCTCAGTTCCATTATGGGGATGACCAGCGTTCTCAACAGCGAAATTTACGGCGCTTTGAAAACCAAACAAAAAGAATATCTCGATACCATCTACAGCAGCGGTCAGTATTTGCTTGCCTTGGTCGAAGAAGTCTTGGAACTGCGGCAGCTAGATAGCGGTTTCTCCCAGATTCAAACCACCCCAGTAGATATAGAAATGCTCTGCCAGCAGGTGGTTAAAAATTTAGAACCCCTCGCGGCTCGCAACCGCCAGCAACTACAATTAACCGTAGAACCCGGCGATCGCATTTGGTTCCTCGATCGCACCAAAGTTCGCCAAATCCTCTACCATCTAACCCTCAGTGTCATCAAAGCCGCGGAAGCCGCTTGCACAGTTCGCCTGCATGTTTCCCGCAAAGACGAACATCTCAACATTGCCGTTTGGTTTTCCCACCTGTGGCTGGGAGATGGCATCCCCGCGCCAGAAAACTATCCCTGCCACCTGCCAGTTCCCAAAACCCAGCCTGCTACCGAACCCCCCAAATCCAGAAAAAGACAACGTCATGCCGCCGACGATGGCGTTGCCAATTTGGTTGCACCGCAAGTGGTGGCAATGGAACAGCTGCTAGAGCAAATGCAACTAGAAGCCAACCAAGAAAACAACCGAGATTTGCTGGAACTGTGGTTGAGCTGCCAGCTAACTTCCATGCATGGCGGTCAAATTTGGGTGAAAGGCAATCCCGAACTCGGCTATCGTTATATTGTCAGTTTTTCCAACGTTCAACCTCAAAAAGAAGATAGTTAGATGGGTATGCAATGTGTCTGGTGTAGCAACAGTCACTTCTCCTTGCTCAACCCACTCTCCCCACCACTTGGCCAGGCATAGCGGGGTGGCTGATTATGCTTGGAACTGGGGACTGTCTTGAACTAGATTCATCCTTGATGGCAACCAAGTCGATCCAAATGAAAAGCTCAAGTTCCCTACGGCTATCGGCCAAACGTTTCTCCAGCTAGGTTGGGGAACTGCCGGTGGCTACCTGTTCGGAGCTGGTATTGTCGCTTTCTGCCAGTGGCGGTCGAATGCAAAAATAAATCAAAGGTCCGACCATAGGCACCCACAACAATGCTTGCAGAAATTTTACCCTGTCCAGTCCCCGCCTGACCAAATCATCTTGCAGCAGGGCCGGAAAAAGCAAAACCAGCAAACAAAAATCCAAACTCATCACGTTAACAAACCGACTGGTTTGCCACTGCCGCAGAAAATCTCCCCAATCCCCAGCCAGCAAACCGCCAACCAAGACCCCAATAAAAGCGGCACTGAGAAAAATTCCCAACAAGCGGGAGTCGAGAATTTTCAGCCACCAATTTTTGGTTCCCGGAAACCGCACTGGCGGTTCGCGCAACGCCAAATACGGCAAAATGGCAAAGGCACCCACCCCAAAGGAAATTAAGGCAAACAGCCACGCTGGCAGTTTTTGACCTTTTCCATCCACCAGCAAAAACGGTAAATACATCAATGGCAAAATTCCCATTAAATTGAATAGCGAAACCAGAAGGGGATTGATATCTTCGGTTTCAAAAAACGATAAATCGCGAATTAAGTTGACGGTGTTGGGGTCGCTGGGAGGTGCTAGGAAAAAGGCGTACAGAACCAAGGCCAGCCACAGCAGGGCAAATCCAATTTTTACAGCCATACCACAAATTCTTTGAAAAACACTCTAATTGTATCAAATCTTAATAGCTATGGGGCGTGAAACTTAATTGGGACAAACAACCGCGATCGCCATCCAAACGTACCCAACTTCCCACCGGCAACGCCGCATTCACCCCATCGTGACCGAAAGGCAAATTGGCCACCATGGGACCATCGAGATAACCAAGCAAGCGATCGCGCAATACCTCCTCCACCGTCAAACTGGGATACTTGCCACTGGCATGGCAGCGACTAAAACGACCCAAAGCAATGCCGCGCACTTGCGGCAACACGTCTAACATGCGCCACTGGGTGAGCATGCGATCGATGCGATAGGGAGCTTCCGCCGTATCTTCCAACGCCAAAATCACCCCATCCAGTGGCGGTTGGATCGGTGTTCCCAACAAATGGGTAGCCACCGTTAAATTCGCCGGCAGCAACCTTCCCGTTGCCAACCCCCCCTGCCAGGGATCTCCCCACAAAGGGTCTAGCAATTTTCCCCGCAATCCGTCGAACAACCGCTGCTGCGACCAAGCCGGTTCCGACGCCAAAGTAGCTAGCAACGGACCGTGAACGCTGGCAATTCCCTGGGAATACAAACGCCACAGCAAACCGGTCACATCGGAAAATCCCACCAACCATTTGGGAACATGGGGAGACCAAGACCAACGTTCCAGCAAACGCGCGCTGCCGTATCCCCCCCTGGCACAGAGAATGCCTTTGCAGTGGGGGTCTTGCCAAGCTGCCACCAATTGTGCTCTGCGGTTATCGTCGCTGCCAGCTAAGTATCCCCAGCGATCGCCACAGCCGGGGGTGGGTTCCACGCGGTACCCTTGCTGTCGCCAAATCTCCATCCCAGCTTCAATGGCTTCCCAGTCTTGCAAGCAACCGCTGGGTGCAATAACTTTGAGCAAATCTCCCGATTGTAGGGGAGGTGGCATTTGCAGCATCGTCTCCTATAGGAATTTCTGGTTGCCAAAGGTCTCCAGGAGGTGGAAAAACCAATCTTCAAAGCGATCGCCTAATGCCGTTAGAGAATATTGTTCTTCCGCAACTTGCCGGCAAGTGCGACGGTCGAGACGGTCTAACTTCGCGATCGCAGCGATCAACCCATCAATATTATCCGGTTCCACCAACCACCCAGTTTTGCCATTTTCAATAATTTCCGCAGGACCCCCGCGACTGTAAGCAATCACCGGTACGCCACAGGCTAGCGCCTCAATCGCCACATTGCCAAACGCCTCCACCCACCGGGGGGTCATCAACAAAGCCTGACACTGGCGCAAATGTTGCTGTAACTGGTCGGTGGGAAAAAATCCTGCATAGTCTACCGGCGCGTTGGGATATTGCTGGCAAACCCGCTGCCAGTAGCTTTCATCCTGCATTTTTCCCAATACTTTTAAGGGAATCCCCGTCGTTTGCGCCGCCGCCATCGCATCTTCCAATCCTTTCTCCGGGGAAATACGGGCCACCCATGCCAGTTGGGCCTGTGGCTGTTCGCAAAACTCGTACAAACGCAAGTCAATGCCGCTTCCCAAACACCAAAAGCGATCGCCGTTGGGAAAGGTATCCGCTTGCGATCGCGTGTAAACCCCAACAGTTCCGGGAAACTGTTCGGCTACCTTCACCATCTCCCGATCCATCGCCTCCGAAAGCGACCCCATACTCACAAAATGCGCAATTGGTGTAGCAAAAAACGGCGTCAGATAGAAAGGCAACCAATCGAAGGCAAAATTCACCAGCAAATCATACTTATGCTGTACCTCGCGCGCGTAGGCCCACATATTCCCCAAAACCGCATCAGGAGGAATGGAAATGGAACTGTTGTACAATTGACTTTGGGCTGTTACCTGCAGGTTGCCAGCAATTGGTGCGATGGGAATCTCCCCCAATTGCGACCCTTCCGGTGCTACCACCGTCACGCTATGTCCCCGCTGGCGCATTTCCACGGCAATATTGTACAGGGTAAGTTCCACCCCACCCCCCAAACCAGACCCCAAAGTACCTACTGGCGTTGAAAGAAACAGAAGTTTCAAGAATTTTTCCTTCCACTGCGACTTGGCTTCAAATTCTCTAGGATACTATATTTTGGTAGCGCGATCGCGATTCATCCCCAACCAGAGCAGATTTCTCGATCCCAAGATGGCCGGAGATAGCAGCTTGTCTTAGTTGCCTTTTCCAAATTTCGTGGCTTAATTCTCCCATCGTAGAGCAAGTTGGCAATAGCGAATAGCAAATTTTGGCTCGATTTTGACAAAAAGCCAAAAATATCCCAACCCAAAAAAAAGGGTGTAGGAGCAGTTCCCACACCCTAAAAAACCGTTGTCTAATTATCCAAACTTCCCAACCGGAGAATTCCTTCAGTCCGTTCTATTCTTACTGTGCCCAACTTCTACAATGTCGTAACGCTGCGACTACGATTTGATGTCTACTTTGACGACTTTATTTTTCTCTTCTTCCGCTTTGGGTAAGTTCAGATGCAAGACGCCATCTTTGTAATTGGCTTCAATGTTGTTGTTTTGGATGCGGCAAGGTAAGGGAATCACCCGCTGAAACTTACCGTAGTAGAATTCGCTACGATGGATACCGCCATCCTCGCTTGTTTCTTCCGACTTCCGTTCGCCACTGATAGAAACCGATTCTGCAGTGGCTTGAATATCCAAGTCTTTGGGGTCAATGCCGGGAACTTCTAGTTTCAGCTGAACCGCATCGGATGTTTCGTGGAGTTCTGCTGCCGGCGCGAAGGTATAGTTGTTACGAGAACGCCGTTCTAAAGTTGGGAAAGTTTCAAATAATTGATTGACTTCCCGTTGCAGGTTATCAATTTCGCGGAACGGATCCCAACGTGTTAGTTGTACCATATCCATCACCCTCCTTTTTCTTGAGAATTTCGACCGCAACATCTAACCTTTGCTTTACTTTTACTATAAAAAATTCCCACAAAAAGTGGGGTTCGGTTCTTTTCCAAGTAGGCATCGCAATTCCCACACCTGCAATGGCGGGTGCCAGCAACGCCACATTTTTCATGTTATCCTGCGATCGCTTGCCACCCGGTATATTTCCTGCCTATCCGCCAACATGAATATTCTCCCAAACCTTTCCCCTTGGAAGCGATTTGCCTTCGCCATAGGCGTGAGTGCCACCGTAGCTGCCTGCCAGCCAACCTCCCAAGAAACCAGCATCGAACCCGTCACACCCACAACCACCGATACTACCCCAGACAATTCTACGCCAACACCCACCGTTCCACCAGAAAAAGCGATCGCCACCCAACCCATTTCCCCAGACCCCATTCGCATCCGCATCGGCGACCTCCCAAAACCCTTCCACAGCCAAAGCGCCTCCAAACCGCCGCAAATTGCCAATATTCCCAACCATCCCACCCTCAACCTTCCCCCAGGCTTTCAAGTAAACGTCTTTGCCGACAACCTCAACCGACCGATAGTTTTTCGTTAACAAATACAATTACATGTTAACAAATGCACTCTTGACGAATTCAAGAGAGGGACTATCTACCAAAGCTTTGAGAAAAATTCCCACCATTAAGGTCACGATCCATCCATTCTTGCGTGGAAGGTGACTTAATCTTTTTACGACCACCTAAGTTCTTGACGATTTCTCCCGTCCAAGAAACCGTTTTGCTAGTGTAGGCTTCATTCACCAATAAGACAGTCTTGTTACGCTCTTTTGCTTTGTGCAACAAAAACTGTTGAAATCGGTAATGATTCCATGTAAGCATGGCTCTAACCGTCTTAGACCTGAATTTACGACCAGCTCTAGAAGACATTTGGCTGGTTTCAAAAGTTGGCAGAAGGATGACATCAAACTCTTGAGTTAACCAGTTGGCGACCTGATGGTGAACTTCTTTGACTAAATTGTTAATCTTCGTTCTCATCCGGTCACAGGCTTTTTTAAGCCTGCGTTTTCTGGGACTAGTCGCTTTTGACGCCTTAGAAACTAATTGGTCTAAATGATGGCAAAGACGTTGAATGCGGGAGAAGTCTCCATCGGCTAACTTTCCAAAGCAAGTCGGAGAATAAAAGGTCAAAAAAGTACGCACACCTGGGTCTAGGGCTACAATCCCACCTTGGCTCTCAGCGGGAGTTACTTGTGTTTCCGTTGAAACACATAAGAAGTATTGGCCTCGGTGTCGAATTAATCTTGAATCTTTAATGACTTCTGGTAGGCTTTCTCTATAATTTAGAACACCTAATTTGGTGTGGTAAACGCCTTTTTCTTTTATTGCGCTAGAAGGAACATAGAAAGACTGAACTCGATCTTTCCTCGACCTGAACTTCACGAAGGACGGTTGACCATTTGCGGTCTTTTTCTTTGCTTCCCTTACCGCTGTACAAGCATCTTTGACTGCGATACTTTTGATTTGGTACGGCACTGTTTTTGCCCATTCTGGAAGGCTAGACAGAATACCGCCCTTGATTTCTTTCCAGTTTGCTTTCGTCTCTGGTTGTTTGAGATACTCCACTGTCTTGTTGAAGACGTATCTGGAGACTCCGAACCAGTGCTTTAATATAGCCTTCTGGGCTGTCGTCGGGGTAATACGAATCTTCTTTGACTTTTGAATAACTTCGCCTTCCGTGCATCCTACAGCTAAAGACGTGCAGGACTGATAGTAGGTCTTGGGTAAGTTCAGTTTCGGAGGACTTGTCTTTACTGTTGAGAACCACGATTTCTCCACCACTGGATTCGATGATAAACTCGATAAGCTCGAAGCCGAAGCGGACAAGTCGATCCCGATGGGACAGTACAAGTTTGATACTATCTCCTTGCAAACATCGCTGTAGTATGGTTTTAAGTCCTTTTCGTTTGTAGTTGAGTCCTGAGCCGATGTCTTTGATGATTTCCGCTTGCGGGAATTTTTCTTGGAGGTATTGCTCTTGTCTGAGCAGGTCGTCTTGTTGCTTTGAACTTGAGACTCGACAGTAGCAAATAACTCTAGCTGTCGTTGGCTGTTTGGCGTAGGACTCGACATCGTATAGTCGTTGTCCAGCCTCGTTTTTGATGAAGTTGATTTTCCCTGTTTTTGCATATTTTCGTAAGGTATTTGGATGAAGCCCCAGTATTTCTGAAGCTTTTCTACTCGGTACGTATTTCATTTGAACGTTTGTTGATCATTGTGAATATATATTAGCAAATTAATCACTGTTTGACAACCCCAAACCCAGCAACTGTACGTTACCGTCAACGAACGGGATGGTCTGGGAGATGACTTGGTTCCCGATTATTTAACCAGAATTCGCCAGGGAGAATTTTACGGCTGGCCCTACGCTTATTTTCAACCAGAATTGTTGGACCCCCGCCGGACCAACAACGGTACCAGCGAACGTCCGGATTTGGTAAAACAGACAAAAATGCCGGATGTATTGTTTGCTTCTCACTCGGCAGCTTTGGGATTGACGTTTTATCGGGGAGAGCAATTTCCCGAAAAATACCATGAAGGCGCGTTTGTGGCTTTTCGTGGTTCTTGGAATCGCGATCGCGCGACTGGCTACAAACTTGTATTTGTTCCTTTTAACGAAAATGGTCGTCCTCAAGGTTACTACGAAAACTTCCTCACGGGATTTGTGTTAGACCCCACGGTTCCCAAAACTTGGGGAAGACCGGTAGGATTGCTGGAACTTCCCGATGGCAGTTTGCTATTTACTGAAGAAGCCAACAATCGCATTTATCGTATTTCCTACGATGCCAGCGCAACCCAGCCATGATTGTCTTAGAAACGCCTCGTTTGTACCTGCGGAAACTACGGTGGGATGATTTGGATGATTTGGTGGCTCGGTATAGCGACCCCGAGGTGATGATTTACATTAGCGGTAAACCATACCAGCGTCAGGAAACGCAAGCTCATTTGCAACGCTATCTAGAGATGGAACCAAAGTACGGTTTTAGTTTGTGGGCCGCAATTTATCGGGAAAACGGTCGGTTTATCGGTCGCTGCGGTTTGATTCCCCAAGAAATTGAGGGAGTAGCGGAGGTGGAAATTGGCTACATGCTGGCAAAAGCTTATTGGGGAAAGGGATTGGCCACGGAGGCGGCGCTGGCAATTCGTAACTACGGTTTTCACAAATTGGGATGCAGTCGCTTGATTTCGCTGATAGACCCGCAAAACCAAGCATCCATGCGTGTGGCTGCCAAAATTGGTTTACGCTACGAAAAAGAAATCTATAAATGGCAGCGGCGAATTTTCTTGTTTGCTGTCCAAGTTACCAATCGAAAAGAAAATCCATAAAAAAATTCCATCTGGGAGAGCATTTTGTGTCATGATTGTAGAAATTTCTCTTTGGCCAAACAGATTCTTTGTTTTGTAGCGTACAAGCCATGACATACAAGCTGAGAATTGCCGATTTGCCAAGCAGCGAAAGACCGCGAGAACGCTTGATGGCTGGCGGTCCGAAAACGCTCTCCACGGCAGAACTGTTGGCGATTTTGTTGGGAACGGGTCAGGGTCCGGGAAAACTCTCGGCGGTGGGATTGGGTCATTACATCCTGCAGCAACTCGGGGAAAACCAGCGGGAACCGTTGGAAATGTTGCGGGATGTGACTATTGGCGAGTTGAGGCAAATTCCGGGAGTAGGTCCGGCAAAAGCGACAACCATTATTGCGGCTATTGAGTTAGGCAAGCGCGTTTTTCAACTCAAACCACCGGAAGGGAGAATTATTGATAGTCCCCAAGCAGCGGCGGCAGTTCTCAGCCACGATTTGATGTGGCAATCACAAGAGCATTTTGCGGTGTTGTTTTTGGATGTCAAAAATCGTTTGATGGGGTCGCGGATTGTGACTATTGGTACAGCGACGGAGACTTTGGCTTCTCCCCGGGAGATTTTTCGGGAGGTGATTCGTCAGGGGTCTACCCGCGCCATTGTTGCTCACAACCATCCTTCGGGAAGTGTGGAACCCAGTGAAGAGGATATTGAATTGACCCGACAAATGTTACAAGGGGGACAGATTTTGGGGATTCCTTTATTGGACCATTTGATTTTGGGACATGGCAACCACTGCAGTTTGCGCGAAAACACCAATTTGTGGGAGGAGTACCCGCAGCAGGAATAGGAAAAAAAGAAAAGGTTGGGGGATTGCGCGATCGCTTTTTTTCTGGTATCCTAGGAAAATTGTAAGCATGGGCGATTAGCGCAGCGGTAGCGCACTTCCTTCACACGGAAGGGGTCACTGGTTCGAATCCAGTATCGCCCATTATTCTAGATATTCAATTTCTTTGGCTTTTTCCGGGAGTTTGGCTTCTTTCTGTCCGGCGATGCGCGCTCTCGATTGCAGCAAGCTAATGGGGGTTTGGAGTAAATCGAACCAACGGGTTTGACTGTTGGGCGCGATCGCTTTTGGGGTTTTGGTAGGAATTTCTTTCAACAACCACCGCGCTAGGCGATAGAGATATTGCTGTCGGGAAAGTTCTGGTAGTAAGGCAATTCCATATAAGTCGTGGAGGTAGCGACTGGATTTGCCGTAGCGGCGCATTTGAGCCATGAAATCTGCAAATGTGTTGCGGTGGCGGTGTTTGACCACTGCTGCAGGTTGGAAATGTAGCTGCCAAGCAGTTTGCTGTTGGATGCGCCAGCATAAATCGGCATCGCCACCAGTGGTGAGGTGGCTGCGAAACAATCCCACTGCCTGTAACGTTTCCCGTCGCAGTGCCAAATTGGCCGTTTGACCGTAGGGATAAAAAAAATGCTGCAGGGTATATTGTTGGGAGAGCACTTGCCGGTATTCGGCATATTTTTCCCAAAATGTCCGACTGGGGAGTGCTTCAATTTCTCCAACGACAATCCCAATTTCCCCTTTGGCAAACGGTTGTACCAGATTTTCCAACCAATCCGGCTGGGGACGACAGTCTGCGTCGGTAAAAGCTAGAATATCGCTGGTGGCAGCACGAATTCCAGTATTGCGTGCGGCATAGGAACTCTGAATTTGTTTTTCCTGCAGCAGATAGGTTTTGACTGGAAATTCGGCAATGGCTTGCTCGATGGTAGCCGCCGTGCGATCGCTGCTGTTGTTGTCTACCAACAGATATTCTACCCGGTCGCAGGGATAGGTTTGCGATCGCAGACAAGCTAGCAAATCCGGCAAATCGGCTTCACCATTGTAAACAGGTACAATAACAGAAACCTGGGGATAAATGGCCTGCTGGCTGGTAGAGTCCATATTGGCACTCATAACAAAAAGTTCCCGTGATGAAACGGCGGTCTTACTTCCCTAGAGTTTTCCCGGAAATAAGCTAGAATTGCAGCAGATTGACTCCAGTTGAATATTGGCGCACGAAGCAAGCAAAGCACGAATCAAAGATGGCGAAGAACACGCAACCAACCCGGGAAGGACTGATTTTCCTACATATTTGGAAAGCTGGCGGTAGCACCCTGAACGACATTATCGAACGACAATACGCCGGGGAGGGGATTTTTACCACCAATGGCGCTCGCTACGAGGAATCGATGGCAGAATTTCAAAATCTTCCCCCCACAGAACGCGCTGCTTTCCGGGTTTTGAAAGGACATATGTATTTTGGTATGCACAAGTATTTTCCCCGTCCTTGTCGCTATATTACCATGTTGCGCGACCCCATAAGCCGCGTTATTTCTGATTATTATTACATTTGGGAAACGCCCCATCATAATTTTTACGATTTTGTGGTCAATCAAGAAAAAATGAGCTTGCAGGCCTTTGTTTCCCGGGAAGATTCGCCTCTTTACGATAACATTCAAACGCGGCTTTTGTCGGGGGTGGCTTGGCAAGTCAAGTTCGGGGAAGCGAAACCAGATATGTTGGCGTTGGCTAAGGAAAATATCGACAAACACTTTGCCGTGGTGGGATTCACAGAAAGATTTGACGAAACCTTAATTCTTTGCCAGCTAGCTTTCGATTGGAAAATGCCTTTTTATACGAAAAGGAATGTGACCAAAAAAAAGACAGGTTCCTCCCATATTGATGCGGAAACTTTAGAAGTGATTCGCCAGTACAATGCTTTGGATATCGAACTTTATGAATACGCCCAAAAACGTTTTGAAAAGCAAATTCAAAGCTATGGCGATCGCTTTTGGCAGCAACTAAAAAGATTTCAGTTTTACAACCAAATATACAAACCATATTCTTTCTATCGCCGCGCCATCCGCAAACTCAATACCTTGGTACGCGGATAGCAACACCAACCATCCTTTCCAAACCAGCAAACCAATGCAAATCGGGGTCATCTACCAAACCTTACCGGTACCTTTGTCAAAGGAAAATCCACCTAGAAACATCATGGCTCCTACCAAATCCAAAGCAAAAAAGAAAAAAAAGAAAAACAAAAAACAGCAAAATGAAAAACCAAAACTCAGCAAGAAAGAAATACGCCAGCGGCAGAAACAGCGTCAGAAAGAAATCAAAGAATTCATCCAATTCCTACTGCCTTTTACAGCTTTAGGACTGCTTTTGGGGGGTGCCTTCTATGCCATAGACGAACCCAAATTAGCCCTAGCCGGGTGCGGTGGTACCATTGTCATGGCCCTATCTTATAAATACTGGCGGATGGGCATGTGGTTGTTTTTAATTTACATGCCATTTGCCGGTACGGTGACTTACTGGATAGCCGGTGGCAACGCCATTTTTCAGCTCGCCAAAGACGGCTTTTACATCCCTGCCTTAATGCGTTTGGTACAAAGATGCCTGCAAACCAACACCCCAATTTTAATCGTCAAACAGCTAAAAACACCCCTCACCCTCCTTCTAATTGTCTGTGCCTTGAGCATAATAATGGGAAACATTCCTGACCAATTCGACCCTTGTAGCTGGGAGAAAAACGGTCGCTGTGTACCCGAACAACCGATCTTATTAGGCATTTTGGGATTGAAGGTTTTTATTGGTTATATTCCCTTAATGCTGTGCGGCTATTATTTAATTCGCAACAAAAAAGAACTGCTGTTTCTCGGTCGCCTCCACGTAGTTTTAGCAATTATTTGCTGCTGTTTGGGGGCCATGCAATATTACATGCTGGACTCGGGAAGATGTGTAGGAACGCGAAATTTAAGCGGAGAAGATTTATTTAAAGCCACCTTAGAAGCCAAGTGCCTGGTAGGCGGTTCCTTACTTTTTAGTCCCCAAGTTAATATGATTCGACTTCCGGGAACGTTTGTTGCTCCTTGGCAATGGGCCTGGTTTTTGATTGCCAATGCCTTCTTGACTTTTGCCTCCGCCTTTAGCGATTCTTCACGATTGATTTGGCGTCCGATTAGCATGGTCGCCATGGGATTGGTCTTTTTAAATGCCGTAATTTCCGGACAGCGGATTGCCTTGGCTTTGGTGCCTACCGTGACCGTTATTTTGCTCGTTCTCACCGGACAAATTGCCAATTTAAAACGCTTTATTCCCATTGGTGTTGGCTTGGGTTTGCTACTTGTGGGAGCAGCTACTAGCAACCCAGAGGTGGTTCAACAACGCATCGACAGTTTTGTCGAACGCTGGCAAAAATCCCCTCC
The DNA here is from genome assembly GCF_001870905.1 of Geitlerinema sp. PCC 9228. NCBI lineage: Bacteria > Bacillati > Cyanobacteriota > Cyanophyceae > Geitlerinematales > Geitlerinemataceae > Geitlerinema > Geitlerinema sp. PCC 9228. The sequence goes on along the minus strand of NZ_LNDC01000080.1, from coordinate 6,046 downwards.
CCATCAGTTTATTGTCCACCAATTTGACTGGGCTACGAAGGACGATTTGCTCTTTGGAGAAGGGGTGGGACGCGCTACCAACGCAGCCAGAATATTTGGAGATACATCCCTGGTAGAAACCTACTACCCCAAAATTATCTACGAAATTGGACTTCCGGGAGCACTGGTGTTTTTAGCTTTGGTAACTACCTTGGTTGTGGTTGGTTGGAAAACCTATCGTTCCCTCAAAGACCCCAATATTAGTAGTTACGGTGCCAGTTTGTGGGTATTCTTGTTATGTATAAGCTATAACACGTATTACTATCCTTTGGATGTGGACCCAGTAGCCGTTTATTATTGGTTTTTTGCTGGGGTTTTGTTCAAACTACCGGTTATTGACCGACAGGAGATGGAACGGAAAAAACAAGAAGAGGAAGAGGAATCGTAGCTATCCGCGTTGGAGAATGGCGATTCCCATGAATTTTTACTTTTGATTGGTTAGATTTTGGTTTTTCCTTATGACTTTTCCTTTGGTTTCCGTTATCGTACCAACTTACGCTCGCGAGGAACCCTTGCGAGATACTTTAGAAGACTTGCTCGAACAGGACTATCCCCATTTTGAAGTGCTGGTGGTGGATCAAACCCAACAGCATCAGCCGCAAGTGCAAGCGTATTTGCAGCAAGTGAGCAACGAAGGTAAAATCCAGTGGTTTTGCGTCAATTGGTCCAGTTTGCCAGGCGCACGCAATTACGGGGTTCGTCGCGCGCGCGGAGAGATTATCCTATTTATTGATGATGACGTGCAATTGCCAAAAGGTTTCCTACACGCGCACGTGCGTAATTTCCAGTCGCGGCCAGAGGTGGGTGCGGTAGCCGGTCGGATTTTCGATCGCATGAAACTGGCGGAGTCTCAAGGGGCCAAGCAAATTGAAGAACTGCCTCCCCAAGCCATGGACCCAGCTGTGGCTTGGTATCAGTTGGATTTGGTCCATACGGTGAAGCCGCAGTGGGTGATTTCGGCGCGTGGGTGCAATATGTCGTTCCGGCGGGAACTTTTTGATCGATACGCTATGGCTTTTGACGAACGTTTCCAAGGAAGTGCAGTGCGTGAAGAATCAGATTTTTGTCTGGGTCTGCGCCGCACTGGATATAAGGTTTGGTACGATCCGGAAGCGCATTTGGTGCATTTGGGAGAACCCACTGGCGGCTGCCACGATATCAGTACCCGTTCGTTACAGTATCAAATTACTTTTTACCACAATCACTTTTTGATGGCGTGCAAACATCTTTCATTCGTACAATGGTGGCGCTTTGCTAAGTTGATTTTTGACTGCCAAGTTTTGGGCCAACCTCCCTGTCAAAAAAGTGGTTCTCTGGTGGCGACGACAGCGCGCGGGGGATTTTATTTGTTGGGGATGTTGCGCGCGATCGCGACGATGGGACAGTCGCTGTGGGATGATGGCCAGCGCTACAGCCGTCAAGATGACATGTACCTAAAAAACAGGCAAAAAAATAACTATTAGCTATTGATGGGGCAATTTCAAGGATGATCTTCGGGGAAATTTTTTATGCGCTGTTTCTCTTGGTGACAGCGATCGCTTATTGGTTGGCCAACCATAAATACAAACCAGCTATTTTGGCCACTTCTGGCATTGTTTGTTACGGCTACTACGCTTCCCACTGGTTGATTTTGCTTGCTAGCGTTACAGTTGGCTCTTGGATTGTCTTATTTGGTTGGGATGCCTGGCGGGAAACCCAAACCCAAAAAAAAGACAGTACGGCAGCTAGCTATCAAAATACCACGCAATCGACCAATTCCCTCAACTACCAATCCAACCAGCAACCGACAGCCGAATCAGTTGACAGCCAATCAATGCGGCTGTCTTCCCCAGGGGAAATGACGGCGGTTGCTCCTGCCAACTACAAAAAATATCTATGGCTGGCAACCATCCCTGTCTTTGTGTTTGTTCTGGGATATTTTAAATACAGCAGCTTTATCAAAAGCATGTTTGTGGCGACCGAAGTGGAACGCATTGTCGCGCCATTAGGGATTTCGTTTTTTACGTTTGAATTTATTCAAGTTGCTGCGGAGAAATTTAAGGGCAAAATCGGACATATTTCCTTCATTGACTATATATCTTTTATTTTCTTTTTCCCTACTCTAATTGCCGGTCCGATTAAAACCTACGATCAATTTCAAGAACAGCTGGGGTTGGCGCAGAAGTTCAAAATTCACCATATTCTGGAAGGAATTTGCCGAATTATTGTTGGCTTGGCCAAAAAAATCGTCATTGCTGACAATCTCAACACCTTAATCCAAGAAGTTGGGTCCCCCGACAAAACGCAAAATATTATTCTGTTGAGCGGTGCAATTTTTCTGTACGGATTTCGGATTTATTTGGACTTTTCCGGCTATAGCGACATTGCCATTGGCAGCGCTCGTTTGTTTGGCATTCATTTGCCAGAAAACTTTCATTTTCCCTATTTGAGAACCAATATTGCCGATTTTTGGCGACACTGGCATATTAGTTTGTACAGTTGGTTGCTGACCTACATTTATATTCCTTTAGGAGGCAGTCGCGTTGGATTTGTACGTAATTTGCTCAATATTATCACCACCATGTTTGTCTCTGGTGTATGGCACGGTGCGGATTGGAATTTTATTGTGTGGGGATTGTGGCATGGTTTCTTGCTGGCCATCCATCGGGTATACGCAAGCCAAATGAAACCCCACCTACCAACTCGCTGGGTTAGCGGTAAGATCTATACTGCATGTAGTTATGGGTTAACCATGGCCTGCGTTTGGTTTGGGTGGAGTCTGTTTATGTGGTCTTTAGAAGATGTGGGTCAGTATTTGCAGTTGGTTGTTCGGAGTGTTTTATGAAACAAATTCTATTGGAAATTAGCATTGCCTTGATTATGGTGGCGAATGTTTGGTTGGTGCTCAGCTTCGGAGCGCCTGTTAGTGAATTTATTTATATTGATTTTTAAGCAGTTTTTGACGTTGGAGGCTAGCCAATTATGTCATCGTCGCGGCGGGGAATTTATGTTAGCTATTTTCGATGGTTGCCGAGGGTTTCGGTGAAGCGAATTCTGCTATTTTTTTTCGTGGGGTTGGCGCTTTTAGAAGTGGGATTTCGCATAGCTGCGCCCCAATATTCCCGCATTGCTGTGAGTGCTTTGCATGGTTCGCGTGCCATTTTGCAACAAGCGATCGCTTCTGACGAGCGTAAAATCATTGGGGTGGGAGATTCGACCCTCCTAGGTGGCGGCGTCTACGACCATCAAGATATTGTAATGGGAAAACTATCCCAAGCTTTGGATGACCCCTGGCGTTCGTTTAATTTGGCTTTGCCGGGGGGAGATACGGTATCTTCCACGGTCATGCTGGATGCGATGGAAAAAGCCAATGTGGCAAAAATCGATCGCGTTATTATTGAAGTTTTGCCTAGCAAGTTTTTGGTGAGCGAAACCGGTCAAAAAACTTCTGCCTATGCTGCTTCGGGAACCATTTACGAACTGCAGCGATTCGTTCCTTTTATAGACCCACAAAAATTTGGTTTGGATATTGCGGCCTTACCTCGTACCGAAGCTGTAGAAGCCAAGGCACAATGGAGGCTAGGGAATCTCTCTATGATGTACCGCCATCGCGATTTTTTGCGCATCGAATACATTGGCAACTATCCAGCCTTTTGGACGGTTTCTGCTTTAATTCCCCGTTCTATTTTGATGCGGCTGTTTCCCGAACGCGGCAAGGGAACCAATCGCCTGGCTGCTAGAATGGATGATTTTCCCTACGAACGAGCCTATGCTGAAGATACCAATGGCAATCCTCCGGTGTTTACGCCTCACGTTCAGGGAGATTATTTGGAACAAGCGATCGCGATCGCCAAACGCATCAGCGCCAAACCACCGATTATTTTTTCCTTTCCCATTCACTACGAATACGACCGCATTACCCAACAAGAACGAGAGGGATATTTGCAAGCTTTGCAAGAGCTGAAAGCCTATCTAGAAACGGTCGCATTGCACACCGGCAGCGAACTAATGTTTGTTCCTTCCCGGGAATTTCAAAACCCCGATTTGTGGACCCGTACCCGCGCCCATTTTAACGCCAAAGGTCACCAAAAGATTTGGCAAATGTTCCAATCGGAATTTTGTCGTTTGTACCCCGTTACCTGTAGGGAATAACAGTCAAACAGCATGAAAAAAAAGGGAAGGACCTTTGTCCCTCCCATGGCACCTTGGTTTCTGGAAATGGAATCAAGTTAAGAGTGGGTTTTCCGCGAGTGAAAACGAATGCCTAAGAATATGTCGTAAAGGAAGCTCCAGAAACTTTTTCCTTCCAACAAACCCAACGACTGGGTACAACCTTTTCGATCCAGTAAAGGTTTGGTGGCGTAGTATGCCGGTTGGTATTGATACCAGGGAATGGAAGGCCAGAGGTGATGGATGAGGTGGTAATTTTGTCCCAAAATTAAGATATTGAGAATCCAACTGGGATAGACCCGTGCATTTTTCCAGCGATCGCGTTCTTGAAAAGGTCGGTGGGGCAAATAATCAAAAAACAACCCCAACGCCAATCCCACCACCAAAGCTGGCGTAAACCAATAATTCAAAATAAAACCCAAGAAACCAAAATGGATACTAGCGAGGACCACAGCCACCAAAAACAGGCGACTAAACAGCCATTCCCACAGCTCGTACTTGCGCCACAAACGGCGTTTAAAGAAAAACACCTCGTGGTAAAAAAAACGTGCGGCAATCATCCACAAAGGACCACCAGTAGACACAAAATGGTCGGGATCGTTTTCGGGATCGTTAACGTGAGCGTGATGCTGCAGGTGAACCCGGGTAAACACCGGGAAAGCAAACCCCAACATCAAAGCACTGCTATGTCCCAAAATGGCATTTAAAAATCGGCGTCGATGGGCCGAATTGTGGGAAGCGTCGTGAATTACCGTACCTGCCATGTGTAATGCCGACACGTTGAGACCAAAACAGAACCAACCGGGCCAATCTCCCCACCAATAGCCAATTGTAGAACTTGCCACCAAAACCACAGCAGTTAGAAATAAAAGTAGAGTGGGGTTCCAATCGCTTGCTGGTGGTCCGAAAAATTGTTTCGGTACGGTCAGTGGCTCCATCGCCTCCGACATGTTCTTCTTCACTCCTTGCATTTACATTTACGTTGACACTCCGCGCTCGTCGCAGACGCGGATTCTTCCTTCAACGATTCGTCTTGCGGCAACAGGCTTTCACCAGCTACCGTAGCGGACGAATCTCCGGAAGCGTTTCCTGCCTCACCGACAGAAGTTTCGGTGTGCCCCACCGTACTTAAAGCAAGTTCCCAAATGTTACGTGCCGCATTTTCATCTCTATCCAACCAACACCCACAAGGCGCAAATGTGGGTACGTGTGGAAGGGGCGGTTCGCGAACCGCCCCTACTTGCGAACCATGGCACTGCAGCCGGAACAGTTTTGGGTCGTACCAGCGGGATGAACAGCAACAGTTATCCCCCCTACTTTCTACCAAACTGTTCTAGCCAGATGCGGAACTTGTCCCAAGCAGCATTGTTTATCGATTTTGCGCCCGCAATGGTTTTTCACCATGTTGCGAATCCTCAAATTTTCGTAGGCGACCAAATCGTTATTTATCTTAATTGAATAGTTGCCCCATGGAAAAAATAGGGGCCAACCTTTTGGTACTATACGACACAAAAGTTACACGGTGAACTTTTATTAACAAAATGTTCCCCGCCGGCGTTGGCTATCTGGCGGTGGGGGAGCGAGCTTCCCCAAATCCATGGAACCTGGCCTTAACCCAAGTTTGGCCAACGCTACTTGTGCTGAGCTGGTCGAAACATAGGTGGTATCCAGTTATTTTAAGAAATTTTGCGGCCTTTTTCCAAGAAATCCCCAACCATCCTGGCGCGATCGCAGCGAGAAAATCATTCCCCACCATCCATTCCGGTTTGTCAAGCCTCTGCTACTTCCTAATAGGTTGTTTACTGGACAATAATTGACTTTTATTGACTTGATAGTCGTAGCCATCTTTCTTAAAGAT
>NZ_LNDC01000079.1 GCF_001870905.1 Geitlerinema sp. PCC 9228 | reverse complement strand
ACCGCAAGGTGGGCAAGTCGCGCCATCAATTGTAGAAATGGAAAAATAGCGAAAAAATTTCGACTCGCCTAACGGCGAGAGGGGAAAGAGAAAAGAAAAAAGGATAAAGGGCACAAGGGAAAAAGAGGAAAGGGCTAGAGAGTCCTCGCCGAGGCGCACGCTACGCGAAACCCGATGTCGTGGAAGGGGTCGCCGGGATGCCTCCTGAAGCGAACCGCAGAACGGCAGAAGTGCGGGAAGTCGTCCCAGGAACCACCGCGCAGGAGCTTGTCAGCTTTTGTTCTATCTTCATTATCTATCCAAGCACTGCCATCAGTTGGTGCCCCTTCGTAATTGTTGTGATCATCGTCAGCACACCATTCCCAAACATTCCCATGCATGTCAAAAAGCCCAAATCCATTGGCAGGAAAGCTGCCTACATCTGTGGTTTCTCTCCGATATTCTCCTTTTTTGCCCCGACCGTAAACATAATTACCATCATAATTGGCTAGCTCGGTGGTAATGGTTTCGCCAAAATAAAAAGGCGTTTGCGTACCGGCACGACAGGCATATTCCCACTCGGCTTCGCTAGGCAGTCGGTACTCTCTGCCAGTATGCTGGGACAATCGCTGGCAAAATTCTACAGCATCATACCAAGATACTCGTTCCACAGGTCGGTTATCCCCAGAAAAACCGGATGGATTGGGTTCCAGGTCGCGTTCGTATTTAGGAAGATTGGCGACAGCGCGCCATTGCGCCTGAGTCACCGGGTATTTCCCCAGAAAAAAAGCTGGTACGCTCACTTGGTGCTGGGGTCGTTCGTCGTCATAGTTTCTTTCCTCCGATTCTGGCGCTCCCATGGTAAAAGTTCCCGAGGGAATATAAACCATTTCCAACTCTATATTGTTACCCAGAACTTCGCTAAAAAACCATGCTTGCTGGCGATGGCGGTGAATTTGGATATCATTTCCCGCAACCTCCACAGTTGCCGTTTCAAATTCAAAGGAACGAAGCGAAGGTTTCTGCTTGGATTTAAACGATTTCTGACTAGACGTAGGTGTAGAAGATGTTGCTGAAGAAGGTTGCTTAGCTTTTGACGAAGAGGTTGGTGAAGGTTGTGCTTTGGTAGGTTGCAAGTCTTGTAAAACTTCTGTTGCTGACTGGTAACGCCTTTTGGTAGCTTTTATCAGCATTTTATCTAAAATTGCATCCAATTTCTTATCGATAGGAGCATTTAAATAATCGCGCCATATCCACTTATCTTCCATCACATCAAAGAAATAGAATGGTTCGACTTGAGTTAGCAAACGAACGCAAGTTACTCCCAAACTATAAATATCGCTGTTGGGTTGGGCTTTGCCTTCAGCTTGTTCTGGGGCTGTATATCCCGGCGAACCGATGGTGGTTCCAGTGACCGATAAAGCGGAATTGGCTACTTGTTTGGCAGCACCAAAATCCACTAATATTAGTTTCCC
>NZ_LNDC01000078.1 GCF_001870905.1 Geitlerinema sp. PCC 9228 | reverse complement strand
TATAGGCGACTAAAGTCGCCGTTCGTTTTTCCTCCCTGCGCTAAAGCGACAGGGCTTCCAAACGTATCGAGGTATTTTCCGTGAATTGTTCTGGCTGGCTGTCGCGGTTAAATAATTCTACCACGCGCAGGCGACGTTTCCCGCTAATAAAGCCAAATTCGGCACCAAATTCCGAATACGGACCCCATTGCACGGAACCTTGGGAAAAAGCACCGTTATCAAAAAATAATACACTGTTTTCCAAAGAACTGTATTCAAAAACCGATTCCCGAACTTCGGGTTGGTAGCGACGCCATATCAGCCGCATACTAGCATCGCCGCTTTCCAATTGCAAAGGTTCTATAGACACCAACGTGGGGGTTTCGCTTTGCCATTTCCCCGTGGCATCGTATCGCGCAAAAGAACCTTCCCAATTGCCAACATGTTGCGAGAAATTCTCCCATTGAGAAGTTACCATTGGTTTTTTTCCTCCATTTTTCGCGATCGCGTGGCAAGGATGCTACCTTAGCAAGGAAACAATTGGTTAAGATTGTAGAAGTAAAGCCTGTATTGTTGTATTGCTGTTCGAGAAGGAGCTATGACTTCCACCGTCCTCGTTGAAAAGAAAAAACTAGATGCACCGCCTCTCAACCTACACTACCTAGGTGACAAAGTTTTGCGTCAATCTTGCAAACGTGTTTCTAAAGTTGACCAAAACACCCGCAAATTTGCCAAGGAATTGCTGCAAACCATGTACAGTTCCGATGGCATCGGTTTAGCAGCGCCCCAAGTAGGAACTCTGAGACAGATGTTGGTGGTAGACTGCGAACCAGACAACGCAGCTACCCCACCCAAGATTCTCATTAATCCCGTTATCAAACGCCATACCAAGGATACCATTGTGGGTCCGGAAGGTTGTCTGAGCATTCCTGGAGTTTATTTGGATGTAGAACGATACGCTGCAGTGGAAGTGGCGTATAAGGACGAATACGGTCGTCCACAGAAATTGCTGGCAAAAGACTTGCTAGGTCGTGCTATCCAACACGAAATGGATCACTTGAGTGGAATTATGTTTGTCGATCGCATTGATAATTCCCTAGTATTAGCAGAAGAACTAAGCAAGCATGGGTTCTCCGCCAGCGACGTGCAACCCATTTCCTAGTTTCTTGCATACCAAACTTATCGTATACAGAAAAAGTCATGTTGACAGTAAAAAGTGGTCTTCTTTTGGGAATTTCTTGCGTATCCGGCATTTCGGCTGTGGGTTCGGTATTTGAACTAGCCTCCGGACAACCGGATTTTGGCCAGCTAACAACAGGCGTCATCCTCGCTGCCAGCATTCCTATCGCCATTTTAAGCTTTTATTTAGCAGTACAGGATGCCAAGGCAGGTCAATAAACAGTAGGGTGGGCACCGCCCACCCACTTATTGTTAAAATTTAGAACCCATTCTAATCCGCCTGCAAGTTAGCAAAACAACCTTGCCAATCAAAATCGGCTGGTCGGTTTTCGTCGCCAGATTTCACTTCAAACGTTTTGTTAAAAGCTTCCTCTCGATTTAAAGCTTGCAAGCACAATTCAGCGACATCTTCGCGGCTGACTTGTCCGCGCATATTGTCCCCTTGGTCGAAAACCAGAGATTTGCCACCGGGTTCTTCCGTGAGGGCACAAGGACGGATAATGGTATAGGGTAAGCCGCTGTTGCGAATCGCCTCTTCGCCGCGCAATTTCCAAGTAAGAATACCGCCGAGTTGCTCGTTCATGCGAACCGCTGGGGGTTCTTCGTCTAAATTCAGACCGGGACGACCGGGACGGGTAACGCCTGCAGAGCTAATATGGACAAAATGGGGCAATTGTTTGCCGCCGTAGGCTTGGATAGAGGCAATTTGCATTTGGAAGCCGCCGGTGGAAAACTTGGGATTGAGCTGGCGGTCGTATTCAAATTTGCTTAACATCAATTGAATGGAGCAAATTTTGCTGGGGTCGAGGGATTCTTTGTCGTAGCGGGTTTTGGCGCGGAAGACGGGAATAAATTCGGAAAACGGAATGCGTACGGTTTGCCAAATGTTGTAGACGGTGTCGAAGGAATAGCAGTAGGAGACGCTATCCCATTTGGGGTCGGTTCGCAGAATAAATTTGTAGCGTTTGCCGTCGCCTTTGACCCGTAGTTGGATGCCTTCAAAGTTGGATAAATCTAGGGAGTTGGCGAAGTTGCGGGTTCTCACGGAAGCAAAACCGCCGGAGTTGGCAGTAGAGATGTTGCCAGCAAAGACAGCGGCTTCGTCGGTGAGGTAGATATTGCTTTCGCTAACGCCTCCCATGACCACGTCGTCGAGAACTCCCCAGGTTTCTTTGAGGTCTGGGGAAGGTTGGGAAAAGTCGAAGATGGTGGTTTCTTTGGCGTTTTTGACAGCTACTTGTAGCAGGTGTTGGATGCCTCGGTATTCGACAACTTCGGGTGTATCGACGACTTCTGGCATGTAGAATTTAATGCCTTGGTAGTATTTTTCCCGGTTGGGGGTATCGCCTTCTGTGGGTTGTACGCGGGTGCCGCTACAGCAGATAATGGCGCTGATGTTGGCAAACAGGCGCGGGGTTAGGGTTTCGGGAAGGGTTAAATCGGCTTCGACGAGGTCGGTTTTTTTGCTATCTTTGCCGAGAATTTCTTGGGCGCGTTGGGCATCTCGCACCAGCGATCGCGTAGAATATCCTTGTTGCTGCAATTGATGAACGACTCGTTTGCCAACACCACCGGTAGCGCCGGCAACCAAAACCACGCCTTGCTTTTGGGGTTGGTTGATTTTGGGTTTTGTCTGGCGGTCGAAGTTTCCGACAAATGGAATCACGCGATAGTAGGCGAGAGTACGGAAAAATCGCCCCACATCCCATTTAGTACGTTCTTTGGTGGTTGCCACGGTTCCCCCTTGGTTGTTACCTGCTTGCTGTGGGTTCTTTTTCTATTATGCGATCGCTTTTGAAGAAATGTGAAGAAGATGGGGAGGGGGTGTGGGGGTGTCGGAGCGTCGGAGCGTCGGGGCATCGGGGCATCGGGGCATCGGAGCGTCGGAGCATCGGGGCGTCGGGGCATCGGGGCGTCGGGGCGTCGGGGCGTCGGAGCATCGGAGCATCGGAGCGTCGGAGAAAACAACCAATTATATCTCCCAGGCTCCCAGGCTCCCAAGCTCCCAGGCTCCCAGGCTCCCACGCTCCCACGCTCCCACGCTCCCACGCTCCCACGCTCGGTACGCTCGCTACGCTGTGACTAGCCGCATCCTTCGCCAGTGCCGCTGCAACCAACAGCAACGCCGTTGATGGATTTGCGTTTGCCTTTGAGTTTGCTAACGTCGCCGCCGTTGTAGATGGTTTCCAATCCCATTTCGATAAAGCCACTCATTTCGACGGGTTGGATGCCGTATTTGGTGAGAACTCGTTTGGGGGTGGTACCGATGCCGCTGACTAAGACGGCGCGACAGTCGTGCAGTTGTTCTGCCATTTGTTTCCAACGTTCAAATCCCAAACCGGGTTCTGGGGTGGCGCGGGTTTCTATGAGGGTGAAGCCGTTTTCGGTTGGTTTCCAAATTTGCAGTTCTCTGGCTTCTCCCAAATGTTCGTTGACGAGTAAGCCTTCGGTGGAGGCAACGGCGACGTAAGGACGGTTTTTCTGGTCGAGGGGAATGAAGGCTTGGGAACAGGCTATGAGACAACCGTGGAATTCTTCGGATTGGTCTGCGCCTAACAACCCGACGGCATCGGCGCGGCAACGGGTACAGTGGCGCATTTGGGGCAGGTATTGTTCGCATTCTTTGCGAATTTTGGCGAGGGTTTTGGCATCGGGTTCGCCTAATTCTTGGAAGGGGGTGTCTGGGGTGGGAAGCAGGGCCATGGCGTTGAATAAGTCTGCTCCCATTTCGGACATTTTTTGGGCAACTTCGACGATGTGGTGGTCGTTGATGCCTGGCATGACGATGGTGTTGATTTTTACGACGATGCCGGCGGCTTTTAAATTTGCGATCGCTTCTAGTTGTCGTTGTAAGAGTAATTCAGCGCCTTTTCTACCTTGATAGATGGTTTTGCCGTCTCTTACCCAGCGATAGACTTTTTGGGTAATGTCGGGGTCAATGGCGTTGAGGGTGACGGTTACGTGAGATACGCCGATTTTAGCAATTTCTTGAATATATTCTGGTTTTAGGTTGAGTCCGTTAGAAGAGAGGCATAAAATTAGATCGGGATAGCGATCGCGCAACAAGCGCATGGTTTCGATGGTTTCCTCGGGATTGGCAAAAGGATCGCCGGGTCCGGCAATACCGGCAACGGTGATTCTCGGCTGTTTTTCGAGAACTTTATCCATATACAAAACAGCCTGTTGTGGGGATAAAATGCTACTGGTGACCCCAGGACGACTTTCGTTGACGCAGTCGTATTTGCGGTTGCAGTAGTTGCACTGAATGTTGCATTTGGGGGCAACAGGGAGGTGAACTCGTCCGAATTTGCCTTTGATTTTGGGATTGAAGCAGGGATGTTGTTCGTAGTTGATGGAGACGGTCATTTGAGGTTCTCCTTGGTTTGGTTGGCAGGTGAGGAGGAGGGGGATCGGAACCCCCTTCGGCAAGCTCAGGGCAGGTCGGAGCATCGGAGAAAACAACCAATTATATCTCCCACGCTCCCACACTTAGTAAGCAATAAGATAGTTACAAATAACTATATCCTACGGGGGAGTCGGTTTGTTTTTTGGCAATGACAGCGTTAACGATTTGGTCGAATAAGTTTTGGGTACCGCGATAGCCCAGGTGTAAGATGCGTTGGGCACCAAAGCGGTCGTGAATGGGGAAGCCAACGCGAATGATGGGGATTTCAAGCTGGCGCGCGAGGGCAAAGCCTTTGCTGTTGCCGATGAGGAGGTCGGGTTCTAGGGATTTCGCTTTGTCGGCAATTTCGTAGAAGTCTACGTTGTCTTCCACTAGGGGAGGTTCTGAGAGAATATCGCCAGTGGCAGTTGCGATCGCTTCTTGCAAATAGCCGCTGTTGCCACCGGAGGCACAGAGGACGGGTTTGATGCCGATTTCTGATAAAAAGGAGGTCATAGCGACGACCAAATCTTCTTCGCCGTAGACGATGGCTTTTTTGCCGGAAATATATTTGTGTCCGTCTACATACGCATCCACCAAACGACCCCGTTCTTGCTGGTGCTTGTCAGGGATAGGACGGTTGCTGGCGGTGGCTAAAGCTTCAAAAAAGCGATCGCATTCTTGCAATCCAATAGGCATTCCCAAGGGATAGTGGGGAACACCAAATCGTTCCGCCAGCAGTTGACCGCCGGTATCTCCCGTTAAAATATGGGTTCTACCGAATTCCAATGTGGCTGCGGCATTGCCCATATTGCGAATATGAGCCACTGGCGTACCGCCGGGAGGAATTTTCTGATATTCTACTTGCGGGGCACCATCCAGCGTATCGGAAATATCGGGCAAAATAACACTGGCAATGCCAAAATCAGCCAAAATATCTTTGAGATGGCGAATATCCCCTGGCGAAACCAATCCTGGCAGGAGATTCACAAAGGAGGTCGGCAAGCTGCCTGTGGGAGGTTCTTGCTGGTCTGCCAGTTGGTCGGCAACCGCGCGCACTGTGGCGTGGAACCCTTCCATGTGGGTACCGCTGTAGCTGGGAGTGGAAACATTGACCAGAATTGGCAGCGTTACCTCGGCTTCTTTCATTTCCACATGAAATTCCTGCAGCAGCATGGGCAAGTCGTCACCAATGGTTTCCGTGAGGCAAGTGGTGGCGATACCGACCATATTAGCCCCATATTTATCGATAACGTTGAGAATTCCTTTTTTTAAATTGGGACCACCTCCATAAACGGCGTGTTTTTCTCCCAAGGAAGAGGAGGCAATATCCATCGGTTCGCGAAAATGGCTGATGGTATAGCGACGCATATAAGTCGCACATCCTTGGGAACCGTGCAAGTAGGGAACGCATCCTTCGATGCCGCGAAATGCCAAACACGCACCCATGGGTTTGCAGAGTTTGCAGGCATTGGTGGTGGAAACGTAGGCATCGGGGGTCTTTTTAAAGCGAGCGATTTTTTTGGTCATGACTATTTTGGGGAACAAGGAACGGAGAGGGAGAAGCGGGGAAAACTGTCCCCTTGAGGAAGGGAACAGGGGATTCCCCAACTTACGTTTATTCTTCCAATGTGGCTGGAGAAATATTACGGGGAACAAATCGCCAAACCGGCGACGTAACTGTGCGGTGGACTTCTTTAGCAAAGTTCAACATGCCCACAAAACCTTCCAACGCTTCTTTGCGTTCGTGGTTGTGGTCGCAGAAACCAATTCCCAACTTGTAGGCAATCGGTCGCTCTTTCACGCCACCGACAAAAATATCCACATTTTTTTCTGTTAAAAAAGCAGATAGTTCCAATGGGTTGGAATCATCCACAATAATTGTTCCTTCGTCGGTGATTTCGTGGAGTTCCTTGTAATCTTCGGTGGTTCCCGTTTGCGAACCTACCATAACCACATCCATTCCCAACAAACGGAAAGCTTTTACCAAAGAGAAGGCTTTGAAAGCACCTCCGACGTAAATGGCGGCTTTTTTGCCGTTTAAATCTTTGCGAAGTTCTTGCAGTTGGGGATAGAGGATGGAAAGTTCTTCGCGAACCAATTCTTTGGCTCTTTGTAAGATGGTGGGGTCGTCGTCAAAAAAGTTAGCCACGCGGTACAGGGCTTCTGCCATGTCTTCTACGCCGAAGTAAGAAACCCGTTCGATGGGGATGCCGTAGTCCTCTTTCATCATTTTGGCGAGGTCGAGGGTGGCACCGGAACACTGAACGACGTTTAAAGCCGCACCATGGGCCCTGGCTAAATCGCTTACACGACCGTCGCCGGTGATGTTGGCGACTACCTGCACCCCCATACGTTCGAAGTATTTGCGAATAATCCAAATTTCTCCAGCTAGGTTAAAATCACCCAAAATATTGATGCTGTGAGGAGAAATATCGCTGGTGTCTCCGGTTCCCACCAGGCGGAACATGGCGCGACAGGCGGCGTTGTAGCCAGCGCGTTTGTTGCCTTTGAACCCTTCCGATTGAACGGGGATGACGGGAATGCCTTTTTCTTCGCTCATTCGACGGCAAATGGTTTCCAAATTGTCGCCAATGATACCGACGATGCAGGTGGAGTACACAAAAGCGGCGTTGGGTTGGTGGCGGTCGATGAGTTCCCGCAGGGCGCGGGTTAGTTTTTCTTCGCCGCCGAAGATAACGTCTCGCTCTTGTAAGTCGGTGGAAAAGCTCAGGCGATGCAGTTCGGGTCCGGAAGAAAGGGCACCGCGAATGTCCCAGGTGTACACGGCACAGCCGACGGGTCCGTGAACCAGATGCAAGGCGTCGGCGATGGGATAGAGAACTACGCGGGAACCGCAGAAGACGCAGGCGCGTTGGCTGACGGCACCGGCGAGGCTTTCTTTGTTGCAAGCGAGTTCGAAGGGTTGATTGTCGCCTTTGCGATGGATTTGATTGGCGCGTTCTTGGAAAATAGGACTTTGAGTCATGGGAAAAAGAAGGGAATAGGGAACAGGAAACGAAACAAATTTAGGGATTGCTGGTGAGTAAGTACTCGCTGGCGGCTTCCCCTGATTCTAAGGCATCGAGAATTTCGTCTACGGTGTCTTCGTCAACGCTGCCGTACCAGTATCCTTCGGGATAGACCATGAGGATGGGTCCTTTGTCGCACTGTTTGAGACAACCGGTACTGGAGACGACGACATCTTCCAAATCGCGATCGCACAACTCAGTTTCTAAATATTGCAGTAGGGAGACGGACCCTTTTTTGCCACAGACACCCTGGGCATCTCCTTTTAAGCGAAATCCACCGCAAACAAAAATATGGTGTTTTGGCGTTTTCATGACTGTTTCTCCTAATTGAAGGGCGTTGTAGAATGCCTGGTTGCAAACCTTCTACAACGCTTGGACAAGAATGAAGGTGGGGCAAGTGGGAAATTACATCACCAATTCAAAGACTTCGTCGGGGTCGTCGCGGTCTTTGCGTTCTAGCAGCGTATTCAAAATTGTACACAGTAAGTGCATGCTGCCCCGGTATCCCACGGTGGGGAAATAGCTGTGACCGACGCGGTCTAAGATGGGCCATCCGAACCGTACCAAAGGAATGTCTTCGGCGCGGGCAATGTATTTGCCGTAGACGTTGGTCACCAATAAATCAACGGGATTATTTTTAATCAGTTGGTGCAAGTAGAATAGGTCGGTGTCGTCTTTATAAATGGCTTCTGGAACCGTGTTGCTGAGGATTTCTTCGCAGCGTTTGCGGAAATATTTGGAGGGGGTACCGGTAATAACGTAAACCGGACGGGCACCGCAGCTAACTAAGAACTCGGTTAGAGGAACCACTTGGTCGGGGTCACCGGAAACAGCGACGCGCAATCCGTACAAGTATTGCTGCATGTCGGTCATGATATCCACCAGCCGACCCCGGTCGTCAACCAAACTTTCGGGAGGTTGAGTTCCGGTAAGTTCCATAAGCGTTTGTACGAAGCGATCGCATGCTGCCACACCAATAGGCAAATCCAGCGCCCGATAGGGGACATCGCACTTATTCTGCAAAGATTTTGCCGCCGCTTCGCTGGCCATAGGTCCTAACGCCACCGTTGCCAGACTGTCGCCAGCGGTTTTTAAATCCTCAACGGGGGTACCGCCTTTGGGATACATGCGGAAATCGCCCGTTTGCGGCGTATCTACCACATCGGAGGTATCGGGAAAGACCACCGACTCTACCCCAAATTCTTTGAGAAAGCGTTTCAGGTGGCGGGTATCCGCTGGTTCCACATAACCGGGAATTAAATTAATTTGTTGCTGGGGCGTATCGGATTTCTGCACCAGATAATCCACAATCGCCTTTGCCATATTCGACCAACCCGTGACATGCGTACCCACATAGCTAGGGGTATTGGCATGAATCACCAATTTGTCTTCTGGAATAATACCATCGTCTTGCGCTGCCCGAATCAAGCTGGGCAAGTCATCGCCAATGGTTTCCGACAGGCAAGTGGTATTGATGGCCACCACATCGGGATTGTAGAGTTTGAAGATGGTGGTCAAGGCTTGCCGCAAGTTCGCACCACCGCCGAAAACCGCTGTTCCCTCAGTAAAGGAACTGGTTGCCGCCATAATTGGTTCTTTGTAGTGGCGGGTAAGGTGAGACCGATGGTAAGAACAGCAGCCTTGGGAACCGTGGGAGTGAGGCAAGCAGTTGTGCAATCCCAAAGCCGCATACATGGCACCGATGGGTTGGCAAGTTTTGGCGGGATTGATGCGTAGCGCTTCCCGTTCTTGAACTTCTGTGGGGGTAGCTTCTAACATAGTGCAATGTTCTCCTAAAAATGAGCGGGGCATGGCTGGGGTGCGACTGGCTATGGGGAGGGAAGGGGAAAACATAGCCAATCGCAAAACCAGGATAAAGACTTACGAAGCTTGCTGCCACGGGGCTTTGACGTACTGCCAAGTGGGGCTGTTGACCCGGCTGTCAACATCTTTGGCAAAGTTTACAGCCCCCCAAAAGCCAGCATAAGGACCACCGTAGTCGTAGTTGTGTAATTGTTTGGAGGGGATACCGAATTTTTCAATGATGTATTTGTCTTTGATACCGGAACCAATTAAATCCGGTTGGAACCGTTTGATGAGAGTATCCAGTTCGTGGTGAGAAATGTTGTCTACCAACAGGGTGCCTTCTCCCATGTCTGGCATCATCCCTGTGTATTCGCCAACGACTTTTTCCTGGCGCAGTTTTTCCAATTCTTCTTCGGATTTTGGAGGTTGATAGTTTTCTGGGTCGGGTTTGACCTCCAACTCTTCAATATTGCGGCTGTCAGCATCGACCTTAATTTTCGGCAGTGCCTGGCGACCTTCATAGTCATCCCGGTGAGCAAATTCGTAACCGGCGACGATGGTTTTCATACCCAAATCGGCAAATAGGTCTTGGTAGTGGTGGGCGCGGGAACCACCGACAAAGAGGAATACAGTTTTTCCTTCCAGGCGTTGGCGGTATTCTGCTATTTGGGTTTCAGCGATCGCTAATTCTTCTTCAATCACCTCTTCAATACGTTGCGTCAGTTCTGGGTCGTCAAAGAAACGAGCCAACTTGCGCAAACTCTTGGCAAAGGCATGAATGCCAATAAAGTTCACCTTCAACCAAGGGGTTCCATACTTGGTTTCCATCATATTTGCCATGTAGTTAATGGAACGATGGCACATAACCAAGTTTGCCTGCGCCAAATGCGCTTTGGTAGCTTCATCGTAGGAACCATCGCCACTAAACGTCGCAATAACTTGAATGCCGCATTTGTTCAACACCCGCTCGATTTCCCAAGCATCGCCGCCGATGTTGTACTCACCCAGGATATTCACCGTATAGCCTTCAATAGACTCCGTTTCCGTATCCTGACCGATCCATTTTTTGAAAAACTCATTGTTGGCGATGTGGTGTCCTGCCGACTGGCTGACCCCCTTGTACCCTTCGCAGTTAAAGGCACTTATATTCGTATTTAACTTCTCAGCCATTTCCCTGGCAACGCCTTGGATATCGTCACCAATCAGACCCACCGGACAGGTAGCGTGAACGGTAATTGCTCTGGGATGGAACAGGTCGTAGGCTTCCTGAATTGCCTTCCTCAGCTTATTCATGCCACCAAACACCAGGTCGTGTTCGTTCATATCCGTGGTGAAGCAATAGTGTATGAAGTTCTCCCCATCTTCCCGGGTTTTGAACTGATTGCGGCGGGTCATCCAGGAATAGTAAGAACAGCCAACCGGTCCGTGAACGATGTGAACGACATCGCCAAACGGTCCCACAACCACCCCTTTACATCCCGCAAAGGAACATCCGCGTTGGGTGATAATGCCTGGGGTTGTACGTACGTTGGCGTTAATTTCCTGTTCTGGCTGCGCTGGGTCGCGAACCACAATATGCTTGCTGCGCTTTTTGGCAACTTTTTTAGGATAGGCGGAAATAATTTCCTCAACCGTTTCCTGGGTGGTGGTTTCGTCAATGGGAGACTGGGAACGCATCAATGTCTCTGTTGCCTGGAAGGTATCCGTATCGGTTTCCCATTGCGGGTTATTTTGATTCGGTTCGGTCATAACAAACTCCTGTTCTCAAACGATCTCAACTAGCCAGTCATCTCATCAACAGCGACCCGTCCTACTTCTCCAGTTCGTACGCGGACGCTGTCGAACACTGGTAAAACAAAGATTTTGCCATCGCCAGAATTGCCGGTTTGATTGGCTTGGATTAACGTATCCACCGCGCGGGATACCTGTTCGTCGGGAACCACCAGACTCACCAAACGCTTGGGAATCAAACGCGGACAGTGTGCCAGTAACGGCAAAACTTCATTGGTGTCTTCGGGATGATTGTTCAAAGCTTGAATAACTTCTGCATCCAAGGCTTGCTGTCCTCGTCCTGCTACTTTCACCGCATTGAAACCGGGAAACCCTGCATTGACCAAAGCTTCTTTGGTTGCTTGGATTTTGTTCATGCGAATAATAGCTAGAATTTCTTTCATGAAAGCCACCTCCTGTGATGTGGGGGGTGCTACCAGCTTGAAAATATCGAAAGAATTGGCTCAATTACCCACAAGCATCCCTCCATTTCTTTCTACTGGAAACCCAGTACAAGCTGATAGCCGGTTCTAATTGTTCTTTTATTCGAGGTAAGTCATTAAACTGTGGCGAAATTGGTAGTTGGAACCGATGCTTCTTCTTGCTGTCCGGTGCTGACGGTATAGATTTCCTCTACAGGGGAGATAAAAATCTTACCGTCGCCATACGCGCCTTCCGTTCCCGTGCGCGCATTTTCTAAAATGGTACTGACCACAGCTTCTTTATCTGCTTCCGGAACCACCACCATCAACAATTCTTTGGGCAGTTCGTCGTAGATAACGTTACCAATCTTCAAACCGCGTTGTTTTCCCCGACCGTATACATCTACTTTGGTTACCGCTGGATAACCAGCATCGAGCAATGCTTGCAAAACATCGGGTGTCTTCTCCGGCCGAATGATGGCACGAACCATAATGCTCATGGGAGTTGCCTCCTATCAATCCAAAAATCCGATTCATTCAAGAAAATTATGGCAACGCTGGTCATCTGAGTGGGTAAATTGGAAATTACAGATAACCAAGGCGCTGCCTACTTCAACAACCACTTATCCGAGCAAACCAAATTTAACCAGCAGTTGTTCCAACTCATCGTTATTCATCGGCGTGGGAATGGTTTGGTCGGTATTTTCATCAATCGCCTTGGCAAGGCTGCGATAGTGGTCTGCCTGTTCGCAGTCTGGTTCAAACTCAATCACGGTCTTGCGGTTGAGTTCTGCACGTTGGACCACATTGTCGCGCGGCATGAAATAAATCATTTTGGTTCCCAATTTTTCTGCCAAGGCTTCAATGAGGTCAGACTCGCGGTCTACCTTACGGGAGTTGCATATTAACCCGCCGAGGCGAACCCCACCGGATTCGGCATACTTGCGAATACCACGGCAGATGTTGTTGGCAGCATACATTGCCATCATCTCACCAGAGGTAACAATATAAATTTCTTGCGCTTTGCCTTCCCGAATCGGCATGGCAAAACCGCCGCAAACTACGTCACCCAGTACGTCGTAAAAGGCATATTCGAGATGTTCGCTTTCGTCGTAAGCACCTAGCTGTTCCAACATGCTGATGGAGGTGATAATGCCACGACCCGCACAGCCAACGCCTGGTTCTGGTCCGCCGGATTCCACGCAAAGGGTGTTGCCGTATCCGGATTTGCGGATATCTTCAAGTTCTACTTCTTCGCCTTCTTCCCGTAAGGTGTCGAGAACGCTTGTTTGTGCCATACCACCCAAAAGCAAGCGGGTGGAGTCTGCTTTCGGGTCGCAGCCAACAATCATGACTTTACGACCCATTTCGACCAATCCGGCTACGGTATTTTGGGTAGTGGTAGATTTCCCGATACCGCCTTTTCCGTAAATTGCGATTTTACGCATAATGTCGCCTCCAAAAATTGGCAATTCTGTATTTTGAAAACTCCAACGAAGGATTGCTTTCTATAATTTTCTGCAAATATCTGTTGGAAGTATTGGTGAAAATTTCTGTAGAGGTAGCCGTTCAGTTTTCTGGGTTAAAACTTTCTCTCCTCTGCTGATTTTTATTATTAACGATTCTCCCAGTCAGAAAAGTATTTGTAGATACAAAATCCCATCTTTTTTTTGTTAAATTAGAAAAAATATGTTTACATTAATTTACATTTTATTTAGTAGGGTGTGCCCTGCCCACCCTACAATTAAGTTACCAGAAGCTTTCTCCATAAAAAATCCCCCTAGAATCCTAGGGAGAGTGTTGCCGGAATCCAATTATTGGTTTTATAGACTGTATTTTTAAGAAGCGACTTCAGTAGCAAAAGATTGACCACAACAGCAAGTAGCTTCGGCGCTGGGATTCATGAATTGGAATTCGCCACCAATTCCCAAAACCGAATGGTTGAAATCAATAATTAACCCCTCAACACATTCCAAGCTTTTGGGGTCGCAAACCACTTTCAAGCCATCAAAATCAAACATTTTGTCGCCAGGAAGGTGGTGGTGAATATCGTCAAAGTTCATAACATAGGTCAATCCAGAACATCCACCCTGACGAACACCGATTCGCAGGCAGACATCACCCTCAATTTGATGGCGCAGTTCTTTCATGCGTTGCAAAGCTGGTTGCGAAATGCGAATTTCTTTATCTTGGGGTGTGTTGGTAGTCGTTTCTACAGTTTGCATTAGAACCTCCTAGCTGGAATGTATGTTTGGCTGTTTGTTTTGACACGGTGGAAAGGTACGTGTCTTTCTATTTTTATACTAAAAAATATTTGCCAGAATAAAAGTAAAATATATAACGAAATGGTAGATACTTTCTAAAGAAAAAATAAAACTACTTTATCAAAAAAAATCGCATCCGAAGATGCGATCGCGCTAGATTTAAGGAGATTGTACTAAAAAACAAAAATAATTGAAAACATACAACTAGCGAACTGCTTCCACCACCAAATCTTCAGACACCGACTGGCGTAATTTATCTTCAATCAACTGTTTTAAAGTAGCCGTAGAACTGGGACAACCGCAGCAAGCGCCTTGTAGATTTACCTGTACCAAATTTCCCGCCACTTCGTAGAGGCAAACATCGCCGCCATCGGCTTCTAAAATCGGTCGAATGTCTGCCGCCAAAACCTCTTGGATTAAATTAATTTTCTCCACCATCGTCAAACGGGATGCTTGCTTTTGGGAAACCGGAGAAGTTTCCTTCTCTGCTAGAGAATTTTCCGGCAATTCTCCCATTTTTTCCTGATAAACGTCCCAAAGCAACTCATCAATTTCCGTCAGACAAGTACCGCAACCGCCACCGGCTTTAATATAGTTCGTCACCTGCGCTGCTGTGGTTAGTTCGTTCTCGCGAATCAGCCGTTTAATCTTACCAGCGGTCACTGCAAAACACTTGCAAACCAAAGGACTTTCATCTTCCGCTTCCGGATGTAGGGAAATTCCCCGATAATTGGCAATAGCAGCATCCAAAGCTTCCTTTCCCATCACCGAACAGTGCATTTTTTCCTGGGGCAATCCCCCAAGAAATTCGGCAATATTCTTATTTGTAACTGCCATTGCCTCATCCAAAGTCATCCCTTTAACCAAATCCGTCAGCGCCGACGAAGAAGCGATCGCGCTGGCGCAGCCAAACGTCTGGAACCTAGCATCCACAATACGATCGCTTGCCTTGTCAATCCGCAAATGCAACCGCAACGCATCCCCACAGACAATGCTGCCAATTTCCCCCACCGCCACTGCCTCTGCCTCCGTACATTCCGAATGCGCGATCGCACCCATATTGTGGGGATGGTGAAACAAATCCATTACCTTATCCGTATAATCCCACATTGTCTTCTCCCAAAAATCTACTGGCTACCTGCAAAACTTCAAAAAGATCGCTTATCCCACCGAAGCCGGCTGGCTAAACGGAGAAATCGACCGCAACCAGTCCACCACCTGCGGCATCACCTGCAAAACCCGTTCCACCTCAGCCGCCGTGGTATACCGCGACAAACTAAACCGAATCGACCCATGTAGCAGCGTATAGGGAACCCCCATCGCCTTGAGAACGTGGGAAGGTTCCAACGACCCCGACGTACAAGCCGAACCCGACGACGCGCAAATCCCGTAGCGGTCCAAAGAAAGCAGAATCGCCTCCCCTTCAATATGCTGAAAGCCAATATTCGTCGTATTGGGAAGCCGCCGCGTGGGATGGCCGTTGAGTTCGCAATTAGAAATTTGGCTAAGAATTCCCTGTTCCAAGCGATCGCGCAACTGCTTCATATGGGCAATATCGTCATTCATACCCAAACGGGTGAGTTCCGCCGCTTTTCCCAAACCAGCGATCGCAGCCACATTTTCCGTACCGCCGCGCCTTCCCCGTTCCTGGTGACCGCCAACCAGCAGCGGATGGAAGCGAACCCCCTTGCGGACGTACAGTACCCCAATTCCCTTGCCAGCGTGAACTTTGTGTCCCGATAAAACCAGAAAATCAATCGTACTGTTTTGCATATCCAAAGGAAATTTCCCCACCGCCTGGACGGCATCCACATGAAACAAAATTCCCTTTGCCTTTACAAACTCACCAATCCGTTCCACCGGAAACAAATTCCCAGTTTCGTTATTGGCACACATCACCGAAACCACAGCCGTATCGTCTCGCAAAGAAGCTCTCAGCTCATCTAAATTTAACTGCCCCTTGCGGTCTACCGAAAGATACGTCACCTCGTATCCCTGCTTTTCCAGACGGCGACACAGCTGTAACACCGCCGGATGTTCTACTTGCGTGGTCACAATATGTTTTTTCTCGGGATTGGCAGCCAAAGCAGACCGAATTGCCGTATTATCCCCTTCCGTACCGCAACTGGTAAAGACAATTTCGCTGGGGTCGGCATTTATCAAAGCTGCCACCTGTTCCCTCGCTGTTTTGATTTGCTTCTCCAAGCGACCACCAAAGGTATGCATACTCGACGCATTGCCATATTGCTGGCAAAAATAAGGCATCATGGTTTCTAGAACTTCATCAGCAACCTTCGTAGTCGCATTGTTGTCGAGATAAATAACTGGTGGCGTCATAGAAAATTCCTGTTTTTGAACGGCAAATCGCTGGTATGAGGGGCATGGGAGTATTCATACCTGATACCAACCCCTCTTCCCCTCTTTCCTAACTTATTTCTTGACAGTATTGCGCGTAAAAGTCCAACACCGCCGTTTCGATAACGTCGTATACCTGTACTGGTTCGATACCGGCATCTCGCAAACGGTCGTCGGGACCGTGACCGATACGCGAAACCAAAACCGCGCTACAATCTTCTAACGTGTCCAAAATAGCTTGCAAATCTCCCGGCGTATCGTCTTTGCCGTGGCAATACTGTTCGATAGAACGTTTTTCCAGCAGGGTGGCGACCGAACCCTGTACTTCGTAAATCAAAAATTCCTTGGCATGACCAAAATGTTGGTTCACCAGTTGGTCGTCTTTGCTGGCAACCGCTACTCGTATAACTGGCATGTCTGTGGAAGCGGCTGCTGGCTGCGGGGTTTGGCTGGGTGTGGTGGAAGTCATGGTATTTCCTCAAAAAGCGACAAATCGTGGTTCTGTTCCCCCTATTGCCTGAGTTCTGGGCAATTGCCAGACTGCGATTGCTGCCGATACCAAATCTGCCAATCTGCCTACTCTGCTACGAATTCCAATGTTCGGAAATTGTGGTTTATGCGGATTGTGTTTGGATGTCAATTTCCCTAGTTTCCCCTACGTAGGTTCGCGGTACTTGAATAGCGAATTGCGTGTAACTTCTACCCTCCGGAGGGGATCTGGGAAATTGTCGGCAGGAGAACTCGTTCTGCCTTGTTCTGAAACTTGTATCAAATGCCTAGTGGTTGCCAACTCGCAGGGGTAGTGATTGAATAATTAATAATAATTACCTCTGTACTCAACTTTGACGGAAGACCGCAGGGTGGGCGTTTGAAGAAATTTCAACTTTTTTAACGGGTAATGGTCCGGGTTTTTCTGTAGGTGGTTCGGGTGAAAAGGGAACAAGATTCGGGAAAACAGTACTCAGTTTTTGTTCCTATCGTGTTGGGAAATTCAGCGTTTTTACAGGGTTTGTGAATGAGTACTTACGTGGTACTCAAAGTGCTTGTATTGTGTTTTGCTAAATCGCAGAAGCCTTGTGTGTAGAGGCTTGTAATTCCATATAGCTTTTCCTTTTGCCACCCGTTCCCCGATCGATATTGTTTTCTTTGAACGTTTTTTTATTTTTTTTATATTTTAGCAAAAAAGGTTGGTTTATCGAGAAAATATGAAGCTCTTCTTAAGGGAATTGGAAAAAAATCCTAAGGTTTATACAATTGGGGCAAATTTCTTCAGAGATTGTATCAAAGATAGCATTTTGCTTAAAAAGAAAATAGAAAAAATTTTAGTAGCAACTGAAACGAACAAACATCGGTTCCCTTGTAGGAAGTCTCCCAATGAACGCAGCAATCAACATTAACGACACAACGCTACGCGATGGCGAACAAGCTGCTGGTGTTGCCTTTACACCGGCGGAGAAAATGGCGATCGCGCAAAAATTAGCCAAAATGGGAATACCAGAAATTGAAGTGGGTATCCCCGCTATGGGAGAAGCAGAACGGCAAACCATCCGCCAAATCGCCAATTTGGGTTTAAAAAGCCGTTTATTGGCATGGAACCGCGCGCGGATAGAAGATGTTGCCGCTTCCGCCGAATGTGGTTTGCAACGGGTTCACATCTCTATTCCCGTCTCCGATATTCAAATTGGTGTTAAATTTCAAGGTAGCCGCGCGTTGGTTTTGCAGTATTTGCAACGAACCATTGCTTGGTCGGTAAAGCGGGGATTGTGGGTATCCGTTGGTGGCGAAGACAGTTCCCGCGCTGAGGAAGCGTTTCTCGTGGAAATTGCGCAAAAATCCCAGAATTGGGGCGCTTCCCGCTTTCGTTTCTGCGATACTGTCGGAATTTTGGACCCGTTTTCCACTTGCGATCGCATTCGCAAACTGGTTCAATCGGTTAATATTCCCATTGAAATGCACACCCACGACGATTTGGGAATGGCTACTGCTAACGCCATTGCTGGCATCCGCGCTGGCGCTACTTCTGTCAATACCACAGTGAATGGTTTGGGGGAACGCGCTGGCAATGCCCCCTTAGAAGAAGTGGTGATGGTTTTAAAGCAAATCAATGGTGTAGACTTGTCTATAGACACGCGGCAGTTATTTTCCCTTTCGCAGTTGGTACAACAGGCATCGGGGGAAGGGTTGCCTCGTTGGAAGGCAGTGGTGGGAAAAAATGCATTTGCCCACGAGTCGGGAATTCACACCGCTGGCGTTTTAAAAAATCCCCAAACTTACGAACCGTTTTCTCCGGAACAGGTGGGGATGCAAAGACAAATGCAAGTTGGCAAACATTCCGGTCGGGGAATTCTCTCCCACAAACTATCCCAATACGGTATCGTTTTAGAACCGGAACAAATGCGATCGCTGCTTTTGGTTACACGACAACTCTCTACCCAGTTAAAACGCAATTTAACCGATGAAGAGCTTTTGGGCTTACTATCTCACCGCGCCTAGCAGCGAGGAGAAAAAATGGAGCTAAGCGGACTCGAACCGCTGACCCCCTCAATGCCATTGAGGTGCTCTACCAGCTGAGCTATAGCCCCAGGTGCCGTATTCGTTCTTGGCGTTTGTTGGAACTGCCTTTTTAACGACGCTTTATTATGATGACCTATCGCTACCGATTCTGTCAAGTATTTTCTCAAAAAAAAATTGGAAAGAAAAAAAAATTAAGGATAAAAAAGCCTGCATGGGGGGACTGCAGGATTTATTGGCTTTGGTTGGCAGGCTCGGTATAAAAATATTGGCGGGCCTCCCAACGATTTTGCGAACTATCGGAGTACCATACCGAAGGACTGGCAGATTCTTCGGTGGACTCGTCCGGTAGCCAGTAGGGATTTTGATTCATTTGGGAAACATATCCCATGTACCCATGCATGAGAAAGTAAACCAGCATCATGGCGGCCGCAGATGCTGCTACCAAAGTCCCAGCCAACATCAGGGAAAATTCCCGATGCTTGACCGCTTCTTGCATTAAATGCAGCGACCAGGCAACCAACGCAACGACGAAAAATAGGATAATTATCATAATTTTGCATAAATTAATTTTTCCTTTTTACATAGCTTAACATTTTCCAGTAGCGATCGCACGTTTTTTTATAAGAATTTAAGAAACTCATATTCCGCCAAAAATCCTGATTTTATGGGGGTTTTGGCGTTTGGTTCGGGCGTCGGGGCGTCGGAGATCGGGGCATCGGAGCATCGGGGCATCGGAGCGTCGGGGCATCGGAGAAAACAACCATTATATTTCCCAAGCTCCCAAGCTCCCACGCTCCCACGCTCCCACGCTCGGTACGCTCCCACGCTCCCAGACTTTACAATTTATCGATGTGCTGCCGTACCGGAACCTGTCCTTCAGATAAAAAGTCTTTGATTTGTTCGATGGTTAGCTGCCTGTAGTGTAACAAAGAGGCCAATAGGGCAGCTTCGGCTTTGCCTTCGGTGAGGGCTTCGTAGATATGCTGGCAGTTACCGGCACCTCCAGAGGCAATAACGGGGATTTCTACGGCTTCGGAAATCGTACGCGTTAGTTCCAAATCGTAGCCGTTTTGGGTGCCATCGGCATCCATGCTGGTAACCAGGAGTTCGCCGGCACCTCGGGCTTCCACTTCTTTTGCCCATTCAATGGCATCGCGACCGGTATTTTCTCGACCGCCACGTACGTATACTTGCCAACCAGAAGCAGAATCGCTGCCCCGACGCGCGTCAATAGCTACTACAATACACTGTTTGCCAAAGCGATCGCTGGCGCGATCGACAAAATCCGGTTGGCGTACCGCTGCCGAGTTAACGCTAACTTTATCGGCACCAGCTCTTAACAAATTTTTAACTGTTTCTAAGGATTGCACCCCACCACCTACCGTCAAAGGAATGAACACATTTTCGGCGGTGCGGTAGACCACATCCAGGATAATATCGCGGTCTTCGTGGGTGGCGGTAATATCCAAAAACACCAATTCATCAGCACCCGCATCGTTATACACCTGGGCGAGTTCCACCGGGTCGCCAGCATCGCGCAAATTGACAAAATTCACGCCCTTGACCACGCGACCAGCATTGACATCCAAACAGGGCAAAATTCGTTTGGCTAGCATAAAATCCCTCAAGCTAGGTATAGTACGTTTAATCCATCGGGAATATCCTTACCTCGCAAGGGAAACTCCAATGCCCCTTGTCAACCGGCATCCGCACCAAGATACCATGTAAGGATATGTGAAGCGTCGTTTAGACTGATAAACTTTGGGTTGGTCTTGTAGATTGTAATGGCAATGGAAATCGGTCAAAAAGTCAAAGTACGTCGGATTCGCGATCGCGTATCTGCCAAAACGGTCAATCAAATAAAGAAAAACCCCGTCGGTACCGTTGCCGACTACAAAATGGTAGACGGTAGCGGCGTCGGCTGCGTCGTTAAATTCGACAATGGTTTTGCCACTTGGTTTTTTGAAGACGAACTAGAACCAGCCGAATAACCGTTTGTCGCACCGTCGGTAGCCATTGCTGACCGGCATCGAATAGGAATGGTTGTTTTCGTAGTTGGTTTGCCATGGCGGTTCCCCTGACCCCGGTACGCCAACTACGCTGCCACCATTCCCATCCAAGCAACAAGCAACTGGTACACCAAAAACTTGGTCAGAACAAGCAATATGTCGCAGATTTTGACATTTCTGGGCAAGGGCGGCACGGGTCGAACCACCATCGCCATTGCCACCGCCAAAAAATACGCCCAACAAAACCAACGGGTTTTGCTATGCAGCGTCGATCCCAGCTTCCACCTGCTGTTGGGGACTACCGTTTCTGACAAACCTACCGAAATCGCCCCCAACCTGCAAGCTGTGAAGCTGCAAGGCACCACCCTTCTGGAAAAATCCTGGGAAGAATTAAAACGGTTGGAAGCCGAATACGTCAAAACCCCCTTTTTTAAAGACGTATACGGGCAAGAACTCGCCGTACTGCCAGGTATGGAAAACGCCCTGATTTTAAATGCCCTGCGCGAATACGATGCCAGCGGTCAATACGACCTGATTGTCTTTGACGGTCCCGGCAATCAAGAAACCCTGCGCACGATCGGCATGCCGGAAATTATGGGCTGGTACATGCGGCGGTTCCGTCAAGTAATTGCCGAATCCGACCTGGCGAAAGCCCTTTCTCCCTTCGTACAGCCGGTGACTAATGCCGTGTTGAATGTGAACTGGTCCAACAGCGATCGCATCGACCAACCCCTCAACCAAATTACCGACCAGCTGGAAAAAGGGCGCAACACCATCACCGATGCCAAGCGGGTAGCCGGCTTTTTGGTAACCAACAACGACCCAGCCGCGATCGCTACCGCCCGGTATTTGTGGGGCAGTTCCCAACAAGTAGGCTTGACCGTAGGCGGCGTTTTGTGCAACCAACAAACCCAAGTGCCGGCAGCCACCAGCAGCCAGTTTGACCCCCTACCGGTAACTGCCCTGCCCCAACGCCAGGGAGACAGTTGGGAAGAGTTGGTGCAAGCCTTACCCGACCTGCAACAGCAGGCAATACAAGCCCCCACCCCCATAACCATCGACACCGAACAACGTCAGGTACGCCTATTTTTGCCCAGTTTTGATAAAAATCAAGTCAAACTCACCCAATACGGTCCCGAAGTGACCATCGAAGCCGGCGACCAAAGGCACAATGTCTTTTTACCGCAACAACTGCGTAACAAAGCCGTTACCGGTGCCAAATTTCAAAACCAATATTTAACCATTTCATTTGCCCAGTAACCCTGAAACCAGCTGGCTTTCCAGTTGAAAATTTTCAGCAAATTCCTGTTTTTCCTGCCAAGCATCTGTTCTTACGGATATTCTTCCCTATGTCTGGACAACCAACGCCTTCTCCCGAATCCCAACCCACCGAAGCGCAAAACCAACCTTCTGCAGAAGACACTTCCCAAACCGACAACAATAACAACAACCGCACCGCCCAAACCCGTCAAATTTTGGGCATGCGCGGGGCAGACTACCAAGAAACCTCCATCTGGCGGATTCGACTGCAACTGATGAAGCCGATTACCTGGGTTCCCCTGGTTTGGGGCGTGGTCTGTGGTGCCGCGGCTTCCGGGAACTTCAGCTGGACCATCGAAAATATACTTTTAGCGATCGCTTGTATGACCCTCTCCGGTCCCCTACTAGCCGGCTATACGCAAACCATGAACGACTTTTTCGACCGCGAAATCGACGCCATCAACGAACCCTACCGACCCATTCCTGCCGGTGCCATCGGTACGGGTCAAGTCGTTGCCCAAATATTGGTGTTGCTGGCGGCTGGATTGGGATTGGCCTACTTCCTCGACTGGTGGGTGGGCAACGAAATCCCCAGCGTCACCATGGTGGCCCTGGTGGGGTCATTTTTAGCCTACATCTATTCCGCACCGCCGCTAAAATTAAAAAGAAACGGTTGGCTGGGGAACTACGCCCTCGGTGCCAGTTACATCGCCCTGCCCTGGTGTGCCGGACACGCCCTGTTTGGTACGCTAAACCTACAAGTTATTTTACTGACCATGTTCTACAGCTTTGCCGGATTGGGCATTGCCATTGTGAACGATTTCAAAAGCGTACAAGGCGATCGCGAATTGGGCTTAAAATCCATCCCCGTCATGTTTGGTACCACCGCAGCTGCTTGGATTTGTGCGCTCACCATCGACCTGTTCCAAATTGGTGTCGCCGGCTATCTCATCAGCCTCCAGCAAAACCTCTTTGCCACCATCCTCCTGTTAATGGTAATTCCCCAAATCACATTTCAAGATATGTACTTGCTGCGCGATCCGGTCAATAACGACGTAAAATATCAAGCCAATGCCCAACCCTTCCTAGTATTGGGTATCTTGGTAACAGCTTTGGCCATTGGACAGTATGGGGGCGTCTGAGCAAAAATCGGAGGTTAGCCCCAAGCGCTGCCTCCGACCAAGTCCAACCATGGCAGCTGGCTGTTTGACTCGAAATTGGTTTGCATTCCAGTCCCAGCAACGATTTCACCTATAAGGCGATTGACATGGCTAATCCATTGGCGAAAAAGTTGAAACAGTTGGGGATTCGTCTGCCGAAAACCGGACACCCCCCCCGCCAATCCCCCAAAAAACAGTCGGCAACCGCACCACCGGCGGCATGGGAATCCACCCAACCATCCAGGGCAGCCCCAACAAGCAACCATTCCCGCCAACCATCGCCTGCTTCCTCCCCGACCAACCAATCTCCCCAAAAAAAACAACAGCGTCGCCCCATCTATCGCCGGGTTTGGTTCTGGTTGGGGGTAAGCGTTGCTGTAGCCGGCACCAGCGGTGCCACCTGGGTATACCAGGAATATCAAATTCTCAAAGCCAGTCTCCCCGACGTTGCCCAAGTACTCACCTTTGCCCGCGACGGTACCCTCACCATCAAAGCCGCCGACGGCACCATTTTGCAGCAACTAGGTCCGGCCACCCGCGAACAAGTGAGCTTGGCGGCCATGCCCGACCGATTGCTAGAAAGTTTTATTGCTGCAGAAGACCGCCGGTTTTACCAACACGAAGGCATTGACTACCAAGCCATTCTCCGCGCCGCCAAAAGCAACGTCAGCGCCCAAAAAATTGTCCAAGGGGGCAGTACCATTACCCAACAACTTGCCCGCATGGTGTTTCTCAACCAGGAAAAAACCTTGGAACGGAAACTGCGCGAAGCCATGCTGGCGAGAAAAATCGAACAAAATCTCACCAAAGAGCAAATTTTAGAAAGATATCTCAATTTGGTCTATCTGGGGTCGGGGGCATACGGAATTGCCGATGCTGCCTGGCGCTATTTTGGCAAACCCGTAGACAAGTTGGACCTGCCGGAAATGGCCTTGCTAGCCGGGTTGCCCGCCGCCCCCAGCGAATATTCTCCCCTGGTGAATGCCGATTTAGCCCAGCAAAGGCGGGATACGGTTTTGCAGCGGATGCAGGAGGAAGGATTTATTAGCGCTGCCCAGGCAAAAGCAGCCATGGCAGAACCCCTCAACCTCAACCCCAAATTGCCCAAGCGCCTAGAGACAGAAGCGCCGTACTTTACCACCTACGTACAGAAAGAACTGCAACGAGTCTTGCCCGCAGAAACCTTAGAACGGGGCGGCTTGACCGTAGAAACCAGCCTCAATCGCGATTGGCAGCAGCAAGCCCGGGAAACTATCCAATCCCTGATAGAGGAAGAAGGGGCTTACGAAAACTTCCACCAAGGGGCGTTGGTAGCTATTGACCCCAATACCGGGGAAGTACGGGCGATGATCGGCGGTACGGAGTTTAAAAATAGCGAGTTCAACCGGGTGACCCAGGCGCAACGCCAGCCTGGATCGACCTTTAAAGGGATTATTTATACAGCTGCCATTGCCGCTGGTTTTTCCCCGTACCAAGCTTACGAAGACGTTCCCTACAAAGTAGACGGCTACAAGCCCCAAAACTACAACCAAAAACACGCAGGCTGGGTTTCCATGGCGGATGCCTTAGCCCGTTCCATCAATGTGGTGGCACTGAAAGTTTTGCTGGATGTGGGCTTTGAACCTACCATTGACCTGGCTCACGAGATGGGCATTCAATCAGAATTAAAATCCACTTATTCCCTGGCTTTGGGCAGTTCGGAGGTCAATTTGCTGGAGTTAACCAACGCCTACGCCACCATTGCCAATCAAGGCAAATATATAAAAGCCCACGGCATCCGCAAGGTGATCGACCGCGAAGGGGAAGTGATTTACGAACCCCCCACCAGTGGCCAACCAGTTTTCGATGAAGATACGGCCGCCATCGTCACCTGGATGCTGCAACGGGTGGTATATGCCGGTACGGGTCGGGCTGCAGCTTTGCGCGATCGCCCGGTGGCTGGCAAAACCGGCACCACCGACCGCGCCCGGGATTTGTGGTTTATCGGCTACGTTCCCCAACTGGTAACCGGCGTTTGGCTGGGCAACGACGACAACGAACCCACCTGGGGCAGCAGCGGTACGGCAGCATACGGCTGGCGGCAGTTTATGGCACCTATCTTGGAAGATATGCCGGTCAGAGAATTCCCCGAACTGCCTCCCCTGGAAAACCGAGAAGGGGTGATTACCGCCAAACCGGTGGAACCGGAAAAAGAAGAAAGCCTCCCCCTGAACCGCCAACCAGAGCAACCCCGCCGCCGGCAGCGTCGCGCCCCTGCCTCCGACCCCGCCGAAACCAACGAAACCACGCCTGACCCTACCCCCACCCAAGACAACAGCGCCCCTGCCCCCCGTTCCACGCCGCAACCCACCCCAGAAACCACTCCCGTACCCACCATGACGCCAATTCTGGAAAATCCCGACGGTGGCGGCGATACATCTGCAGACAGCGAACCTACCCCCACCCCCTCCGAAAACAACCCCAACGACACCTTGCCGGAAATCGATCCGGAGTCTTTGCTGCCGGAACCTACTCTCTCATCGCCGGATGCTGCCTCTGAAGGTGGCGGTTCCGAAAATACAGCCCCATCCCAAACAGATACCTCCGAATCTTCGGAAGAACCGGAAGAGGACTAGCTGTTAAAATAGAGTATTAGGGATCGTCCCCATTGAATAACTTGGGTTTTTTCGTTGATATCTGAGGCAGTTTTATGCATCTTTTCATGGAAGCATCCAGCGGCATTGCTGGATTGCCCCTAAGCTTTACCTTGGTATATGCGATCGGCTTTATCGCTGCCGTCACCATTGGTTCCATTGCTTGGTACAACTCCAAGCGACCTGCGGGTTGGGAAAATCAAAAACGCCCTGATTTTATTCCCAAAGTGCAAAACCCAGACGAACAACAAGAAGATAACCAAGACGCACAGCAATAAGGCACCTGTTTTGGGGGATGCTGGTTGCCGGAGAACTGTACGGCCATTTTGGTACTTGTTTGGTGGGAAAAATAGGATATAAAGGTACTGTTGGATTTATGGTTTCTCCGCGTTTTTCGCGATCGAACAATCCCTCCTACGGCAACCAGCTTTTTCCGACCTCAAGAGAAGCGCTATGGCACCGAACAAGCCAAACCTGCGGCAACTAGCAGAACAAGGCAATCCCGAAGCGATCGCCTCTATTTTCAATCAATTTTTCCAGCGTAAAGGACTGCAAGACGTACAAGCCACCGCCGAACGCACCGATGGTTGGCTGTACCTTTCCCTGCAAGCACCGCAAGTCCCCAACCAAGACATGTTCGTGAAAACCATTCGCCAGGGTATGGAACGCATTGGTTGCGACCAAATCCACACCGTACAGGTGGAAGGCTATCAAACCGGTACCGAAACCCCTGGCTGGCGCGAACAAATCCAACTGCAATCGGCAGACCTATCCGTTTTTGAACAATACGACCCAGAATCGGAAACCCCCGCCGACTCCCCACCAGCATCAGCCCCCGCTACCCTCTCGGAAAACTTACCCAGCGAAGCGGAACCAGACGAATTCCCCACTGCCACTGAAGAAGACAGTTCTTCTCCAGGAGATACAGGAGACACTGAACCTGCCATCCGCAAACGTCGCCGCAGTTTGTTGCCTATCTTGGGTATTCTTTTGCTGTTGGTGCTAGCAGCGATCGGTGCCATGTACACGCGCCTGATTCCTGGCTGGCGGGCAAACTGGCCGCGTCCCATCCCTTTGGACCTTTCCGCAACTTCCGATTCCGACCCCGAACCAGCCGCGGAACCCCCAGCTACCACCCCCCCTACGCCGGAAGCATCTCCTTCTCCCGCAGCTAGCCCCGAACCCTCTCCTTCCCCGGAACCCACCCCGGAACCCACCCCCGACCCCTGGACTCAGGGAGTCAACACCGCCATCGAAGCGGCTAACTTAGCGCAAAACGCCGAGTCCCAAAGTGATTGGAATCAGGTGCAACAGCTTTGGCAGCAAGCCGCCAATTTCATGGCCAACGTGCCCCAAAACCATCCCCAATACGAAACCGCCCAGCAGAAAGTGAGCCAATACCGGCAAAATGCTGAAATCGCCGGACAACGAGCCGCCCAAGCCGGTTCCTAATTTCGCTGACTTTGGTTAAGAACGCGATCGCTGCTCCCACAACCAACCATCCTCAAACGCCTCTACCAACTCAGAATTGGTTTGCTCCTCGAACGCCGCTCTATCTTCCTCCGAAAAGCGATAAACAAACACATCTTGGTATCGGGCAGGAATTTGCGGAAAATTTTGGTCCCCAAACAGCTGCAAAGTCACACCATCGCGCAAGCAATGGGTCAGCGATACCACCATCCCCACCGTATCGTTGCTCAACACCAAGGGCCGGTCGCCCCCATTGATAATCTCCGCCAATTCCGGATGGTGGCGGCTTTTGGCATAGCTCTTGTGCCACCACACAGGGACAAAAGCAGCAACCAAGCTAGAAACTACCCCTACAAAAGCCAAAGCCAATCCAATGGTGCGCCAGCGGCGATACAAACGGCTGTATTTTTTCGCCTGCGTCACTTTAAACGTCAGCAAATAAGAAACCGCCAGTTGAATCCCCAAATAGCTGGGAATCCCGTAACGGGTGATGCTAGAACGCCGACCGCCAGCCACCACATCGGGAACGATTAGCGCCAGTCCCGTGACGCCCATCAGCGTAATCAGGAAAATCCAGCTACGCGTAGAAGCGTGGCGGCAGACATAGTAAATCGCATATACCGTTAAAGCAATCAAAAGATATAAAATCGGATTCAGTGGACTGGTTCCTTGATTCACATCAAAGAAAATTCGGCTTAAATTTAATCCCCAAATCAGATGCAAATTCGGACGGGGAATACTCGTGGAAATTGTATTTTGGGCAATGGTAGAAAAATTCTCCACCATCACCAGCATCCAAGGCAGAAACAGAACCAAACCAGTCACCGCCGCCACAAAAGCCAAGCCGATGCGTCGCCATCCCTGCCATTTCAGAGGAGATTCCGTCACCACCACAAAAATTCCATGCCCCAACACCACAAGACCTGAGAACGGATGCGCGTAAAGTGCCAACGCCACCGTCACAGCATACAATCCCCAAGCCAAACCCAACTTAGGGCGCGATGGCGGGGAGTCGGTGGTGCGGTGCAAACGCAAAGCCCGCAGCAAAGCCGCACTGGCAAGTACAATGGTAAGCGTCCACAAACTGTACTCCCGTGCCTCTTTGGCATACAAAACGTGAAAAGGGGATATCGCCACCAACGCCGTTGCCACCCAGGGAACAGTCTTCTGGGCAAACAATTCGCGCCCCAGCCAATATACCCCTGGCAACACCAATACCCCCAACAACGCTGATAGCGTACGCAAAATCGCCACCGAATTGCCAAAAATCTGATGCCACCAGCGCGCCAGCACATAGTACAAAGGAGAATGTTCGCTATGCTGGGCCAACGCATCAAATACAGCCTGCCAATCTTCAGTAGGATTGGGATATTGGTACTGCCGGTGCAGTTCGCCAACGGTTATCGGTTCTCCCGTGTAAACTTCCCGCATCAGTTTCTCTTCCGTATGCCCGGAAATGCGCAGGGAAGTCATGGTTTCGTCGTACCAGTAAACCTGGTAGTCGATATTGAAAAATCGCAGGAAG
Source organism: Geitlerinema sp. PCC 9228 (assembly GCF_001870905.1). NCBI lineage: Bacteria > Bacillati > Cyanobacteriota > Cyanophyceae > Geitlerinematales > Geitlerinemataceae > Geitlerinema > Geitlerinema sp. PCC 9228. The sequence goes on along the minus strand of NZ_LNDC01000078.1, from coordinate 18,764 downwards.
ACGCCCAATACCAGCAAACCGACCAGCAATCTTTGCCAGTGACTCCAATGTCGCGTGGGGTGTTTCATCATGTCGCACAATTCTTCCTTACTAAGCCCTTTCCCATATTCCCAAATTGAGGCAACGATTTGTTTGTCAAGTTGAGAGCGATTGCTGGCTGCGGCGGTGCATGTTTTAATTGCCTTGGGGCAGGTATGAGGGCAGAGAAATCCAACTCATGGAAGAAGAAGATTTTTTTTGGCGGTTTTATTGGGTTTCCGGGATTTTGCTGGTGGCAGTGCTGTTTTCACAAACGCTTTGGTGGTTTGCCTCCCAAAACAATCGCCAACCGCCACCTCAAGAACCACCAAAAACTGAAAGGCGCGATCGCTAGCTTCAGCATCCTACCATCAAAAGCGCGATCGCACCTAAAATAGAACATATAGCATCGCCAACGAAAAGGAAACAAAACCAGCTATGGCAGAACAACAAGCAGAAAAAGGACAAGCCAAAAAGAAACCCATTAAAAAAGGCAGCTTGGTGCGCGTCGTACGGGAAAAACTAGAAAACAGCCTGGAAGCGCAAGCCAGCGACAATCGCTTTCCTTCCTATTTATTTGACTCCGACGGGGAAGTGTTGGAAACCCAAGGCGACTATGGTTTGGTGAAATTTTACGTTCCCACACCGGCTTGTTGGCTGCGTTTGGATCAGCTGGAAAAAACCGGCGGTAAATAACGCTAAACCCATCATACTAGGGGCGATTTGCGAATTGCCCCTCCCCAAACATTTACATCGAAATTATAATGACCCACATCGCTTCCCCTTCGTCTAATTCGCCAACACCAACCCATCACACCAACCGCGTTTCTATCATCGGTGCGGGCAAAGTTGGCAGTACCCTAGCCCAAAGAATCGTAGAAAAAAATATAGCCGATGTGGTGCTATTGGATATTATACCGGGAATTCCCCAGGGAATTGCCTTAGATTTAAACCAAGCGCGGGGCGTAGAACTGCACGATCGCGTTATTATTGGCACCAATAGTTATACCGATACCGCCGCATCGGATATTGTGGTCATTACGGCCGGCAAACCCCGCAAACCGGGCATGAGTCGTTCCGATTTGGCAGTAACCAATGCCCCCATTGTCATGGAAGCGGCAAAAAAAGCCATAGCGCAATCTCCCAACGCCATTTTCATTGTGGTTAGCAATCCCCTCGACGTAATGACCTATTTAGCTTGGGAAGCTAGTGGTTTGCCTAGCCATCGCATTATGGGAATGGCAGGCGTCTTGGATTCTTCCCGCTTTCAAAGCTTTATCGCTGCAGAACTCAACGTTTCCATTACCGATGTCAAAGCATTGGTCTTGGGCGACCATGGCAATTTAATGGTACCATTACCCCGCTACTGTACCGTGCGCGGTATTCCTGTAACCGAACTGCTGGATGCCGAGACTATCCAAGGTTTGACCGAACGTACTCGCCATGGCGGTCAGGAAATCGTCGAACATATGAAAACCGGCAGTGCGTATTTTGCACCAGCTTCGGCGGTTTCGGAAATGGTGGCGGCGATTTTGCAAGATAAAAAGCGGATTTTGCCAGCTGCAGCTTACTTGCAAGGGGAATACGACATTGAAGATGTATTTTTGGGGGTTCCCTGTTCTTTGGGTTGCCAAGGGGTGGAAAAAATCGTCAAACTAGATTTAACTTCTGAGGAACTGGATGCTTTGCAATCGGCAGCTATGGCAGTTAAAGATAATGTTTCTCGCGCTAAAAAAGCCCTCGCGGCTGGTGACGAATCGCCCCAATTGCTAGATAATGGGTAAGTTTGCAGTTATGTAGGGAAACCACGAACACCGACCAATCAATTATGCGAAGTCTTTATTGCGGTCAACTTAGAAAAGAACATATAGGAAAAACCGTCACCCTTTGCGGCTGGGTAGACCGCCGTCGCGACCATGGCGGTGTAATTTTTATCGACCTGCGCGATCGCTTTGGGGTGGCGCAAATTGTTAGCGACCCTAGCCGTACACCCCAATCTTACGATGATGCAGACCGATTGCGCAACGAATATGTGGTGCAGGTGAAGGGAACGGTCAGCGAACGACCGACAGAATCCATCAATCCCAAACTACCTACGGGAGAGGTGGAAATTTATGCGGAGGATATTCAGTTATTCAATCCCGTGCGCCGGCAGTTGCCTTTTCAGGTTTCCAACAGCGAAATTGAATCGGTAAGCGACCAGTTACGCCTGCGGTATCGCTATTTGGATTTGCGGCGCGATCGCATGATGCGCAATATCCAAATTCGCCATCAAGTAGTCAAAGCCATTCGCCGCTTTTTGGAAGACGAAGCCCAATTCACGGAAATCGAAACTCCGGTTCTCACGCGGTCTACCCCCGAAGGCGCGCGGGATTATTTGGTGCCTTCCCGGGTGAACCCAGGAGAATGGTTTGCTTTGCCTCAGTCGCCGCAGCTGTTCAAACAATTGATGATGGTGGCGGGATGCGATCGCTACTATCAAATTGCCCGTTGTTTCCGCGATGAAGACTTGCGCGCCGACCGACAGCCGGAATTTACCCAGCTAGACATGGAAATGAGTTTCATGTCGGTAGATGACATTTTAGACCTCAACGAAGCCCTCATCTGCCATATCTTTAAAACCGTACAAGGCATCGACCTACCGCGACCTTTCCCCCGCCTCACCTACAACGAAGCCATGTCGCGTTACGGAAGCGATCGCCCCGACCGGCGGTTTGGGTTAGAATTGGTTAATGTCTCCGATATCGTCAAAGATAGTAGCTTCAAAGTCTTCTCCGGTGCCGTTGCCTCCGGCGGATTGGTCAAAGTTCTGCCCATCCCCAACGCCGACAACACCATTTCCAACGTACGCATCAAACCCGGCGGCGACCTATTCAAAGCAGCCACCGAAGCCGGTGCCAAAGGTCTAGCATATATTCGAGTTCGCGAAGGCGGGGAAATCGACACCATTGGTGCCATCAAAGACAATCTCACCGACGAACAAAAACAAGAACTATTGGAACGCACCGGTGCCCAACCCGGTCACTTATTGCTATTTGGCGCTGGCGATACCGATACCGTCAACAAAACCCTCGACCGCTTGCGTCAGCTTTTGGGAGAAGAACTCGATCTCATCGATACCAGCAAAATCGACCTGGTCTGGATTACTGACTTCCCCATGTTTGAATGGAATCCCGACGAACAACGTCTAGAAGCATTACACCATCCATTCACTGCCCCCAGACCGGAAGATGTAGATGATATGAAAAATGCCAAGGCACAAGCCTACGACCTGGTTTACAACGGCTACGAAATCGGCGGCGGCAGCTTGCGCAATTACCAGCGGGAAGTTCAAGAAAAAGTGTTTGAAGCCATTGGTTTGTCTGTCGAAGAAGCCAATCAGAAGTTTGGTTTTCTCTTAGAAGCTTTAGATTATGGCACACCTCCCCACGGCGGCATTGCCTACGGGTTAGACCGTTTGGTAATGTTAATGGCAGGGGAAGAATCCATCCGCGATGTGATTGCTTTTCCCAAAACCCAACAAGCCCGTTGTTTGCTTACGGAAGCACCGGCTACAGTGGGCGAAGACCAACTCAAAGAACTGTATGTGGCTTCTACATACCAGCCGGAGTCGTCGGATAGTGAATAGATAGTAGCTGGGATGGTGGCAGGTTGGCAAATTCGCCGGCTACCAAGCTTGCGAAAATGTACCAATATCGATTTCCTTCTCCATCCACAACATCAAAACCATAACTTGTGTAGGGGCAACCCCCCGTGGTTGCCCTATAATCCTCGATTTATCCCATATCAAACAGGTTTTCCCAAGAAAAAAGGAAAATAGAAAGAAGTACTCCCACAACAGGAAAAATTATCCCATTCACAACCAGGCAGTTAAAGATAATAATAAATAACTCGATTTCGGCAGCCATCCCTTCCCCAACGTGAATTCATCCCAGCAGGGGTTGCATACCATAAAACGGATAAAATGTCAAATTCTCTCCCCTTCAATTGGTAAAATTTGTGGCTATAGATGTGAAGCGGGGAAGAGGTTTTGCCAAGACAAGCAACGAAAAAATGGGCATCTCAGGCTTTCCAAAGACCGAATTTGGGAAATTAGACATACGACGCCTTGATTATGAAAATTGAAATTATCCTACCAAATCCCCTCAAACAACGCAAGTCCGTCAAAAAATTGAGAATACCTGTCAATTAGGGGGTTGACAAGAAATTGCCAAATTCGGACAGTTCCATTGGAATTTCAAAACAAAACCAAAAACAGCGATTAGCCAAACCAAACATTATCCTCTCCCATACAAAAATAGCGAACTAGGGATTGTTGACACTCTCACGAATTCTATTCGTGAGATTCTCGCTTCATCAACCAGGGATTTTTAGAAATATAGAGAAATTGGAAGAATCCCTTGGGCAGCCATTTATTCATCGTAAAAATAAAATTCTGTGCGCTATTTTTACCAGCAATTGCCTCAATATATTGCTGCCATTGTGCCTGGTAGCGCTTGCAATTTGCGAGGTCACCGATAGCAATACCATTTTCTTAAATAATAGTAAGTACCAATCGCGCATCTTAGTAGGGTTGCTTCGCGAAACACCATTACCGGCGAGTGGTAAAAATTCAAGATAACTGCTATTTTTTCAGAAATCTTCTAAGTCGCCCTTGTAACCATTTCCTAATCCTGGGGAAAATAGATTCTAGCAAGCAATGCTATCGGGAAAATGCGTCCATCTCCCCACATTCATAAATTTCCCTGACCTGAGCAAAACACTCCGGTCGTTTCGCGAAGTGACTGGCGACGACTATTTAAAAATTTATAAAATCCCGCTCCCCCTACAGAACACATTTGATATAGTACAAGCAGTGTCAGTTTTACCGTATTTTATGTGTTTGGGAATTCCAGGGCAAATCGTCGAACTAACCGACCAAGAAAATTATCTCGCAACGGTCAACATCGGCGGCGTTCAACGTCAGGTGAATATTGCCTGCATCGTTGACGAAGAACATTCCCCCGAAGATTGTGTTGGGGATTGGGTTTTGGTACATGTCGGGTTTGCCATGAACCGCCTCGACGAAGAGGAAGCCGCAGAAACGTTGGATATGCTTTCTCAGATGGAAATGGTTCAGTAGCGGATAAAGAACCCTATTTTTATAGATAAAACGTTATGAAATATATTGACGAATTTCGCGACCCGCAAAAAGCACAAGCGGTTTTGCAGCAAATTAAAAAATTTAGTCGAAAATTAGATCGTAGCGCTCAAAATCCTTTAAAAATCATGGAAGTTTGTGGGGGACATACCCACTCGATTTTTAAATACGGCTTGGAAACCATTTTACCAGACAATATCGAACTGGTGCATGGTCCGGGATGTCCCGTTTGCGTTATGCCACGGGGAAGATTGGATGATGCGATCGCTTTGGCAGAAATGCCTAATGTTATTTTTACCACCTACGGCGATGCCATGCGGGTACCGGGAACCAAAAAAAGTCTGCTAGAAGCCAAAGCCGACGGTGCCGATATTCGCATGGTTTATTCTCCCCTGGATGCGTTGCAAATTGCCAAGGAAAATCCCCAACAAGAAGTTATCTTTTTTGGTTTGGGATTTGAAACCACTGCCCCCAGCACCGCTTTAACCATCCTACAAGCCGAACGAGAAAAAGTGCCCAACTTTAGCGTATTTAGCAACCACGTATTGGTGGTACCGGCTTTGCAAGCTTTGCTAGACAATGGGGAACTACAACTGGATGGATTTATTGGACCCGGTCACGTCAGCATGGTTATTGGTACCGAACCCTACCAGTTTATCTGCGATCGCTATCAAAAACCCGTTGTTGTTTCCGGCTTTGAACCTTTAGATATTCTCCAATCGGTTTGGATGTTATTGCAGCAAATGGTTTCCCATCGTGTGGAAGTAGAAAACCAATACCAACGTATCGTCAAACCCCAGGGAAATCCCGTTGCCATCGATGCAATGGAAAAAGTATTCGTTCCTAGAGAAAGTTTTGAATGGCGGGGATTGGGAGAAATCCCCCAATCCGGCTTTCAACTTGCCGATGCCTACAGCCACTTCGATGCGGAAGTCAAATTTGCCGTTCCCCACTACCAAAGCCAAGACCACAAAGCTTGCCAGTGCGGTAAAATTCTGCAAGGCATTCTCAAACCCACCGATTGCAAAGTATTTGGTACCGCCTGCACCCCATCCAATCCGTTAGGTGCCTGTATGGTTTCCTCGGAAGGGGCATGTGCGGCATATTATAAATACCATCGCCTATCTGCTGCTAGTTAACCCCTACACCAAGATATTGAAAAATTCTTCCATGACCGATACCAATAAAAACATCGCCAAATCCCCATCTCGCAAGAAAAAATTTCGCGATACCACCGTTACCTTGGCACACGGTAGCGGCGGTCAAGCCATGCGGGATTTAATTGACGATATTTTTGTGGGGAGTTTTGGCAATCCGGCAATGGCGGATTTGGAAGATGGGGTCAGCTTTCCTATTCAATCTTTAGCACAATTGGGCGATCGCTTGACGTTTACCACCGATTCTTTTGTGGTAGACCCGCTATTTTTCCCTGGCGGGGATATTGGTACGTTGGCGGTGAATGGTACGGTAAACGATTTGGCGGTCAGCGGTGCTACCCCTTTGTATCTTTCTTGTAGCGTTATCGTCGAAGAAGGATTGGCAGTAGATAGTTTGCGAAAAGTTGCTGCCAGCATCCAACAAGCTGCTGAAGCTGCCAACGTACAAATCGTAACCGGCGATACCAAAGTCGTTCCCAAAGGGTCTGCCGATAAGTTATTTTTGAATACAGCTGGCATCGGTATGGTTCGCGAAGGGATAAACGTAAAAAGCGATCGCTTGCAACCGGGAGATGCTATTTTGGTAAATGGACCCCTGGGCGACCATGGGACAGCGATTTTAATTGCTAGGGGAGAACTGGCGTTAGATACCAACGTTGCCAGCGACTGTCAGCCTTTACACGGTTTGGTCGATATCATTATCAACGCTTGCCCCCAGGTAAAAGCCATGCGAGATGCCACCCGTGGCGGCGTGGCTACCGTTTTGAACGAATTTGCTACCGCTTCTGGCGTGGGAATTCGCCTGCAAGAGTCGCAAGTTCCCATTCGCGAGGAAGTCAAAGGGGTTTGCGAGATTTTGGGATTTGACCCGCTGTATCTTGCCAACGAAGGAAAATTGGTGGTTGCTGTTCCCCAGGAAGCGGCGGAAACGGTTTTGGCAGCTATGCAATCCCATCCTGCCGGTCAAGAAAGTAAAATTATCGGCGAAGTTGTGGAGGCGGCGGCTGGTGTGGTTTGGATGCAAACGGGATTTGGTAGCGAACGGGTGGTGGATATGTTGGTTGGCGAACAGCTACCAAGGATTTGTTAGGTGGGGGATATGCATGAATTGGGGATAACGCAAAATATTGTCGCGATCGCTTGCGAACAAGCACAAGGTGCCCAAGTTAGCAAAATTTCCTTAGAAGTTGGGCAGCTTACTACCATTATGCCCGATGCCGTACGTTTTTGTTTTGATGTTTGCGCGCGGGATACCCTCTGCCAAGGTGCTACATTAGAAATTATAGAAATTCCAGGGAAAGGCAAATGCCGTCAATGCGGTGCGGAGTTGGCTTTGGATATGCCTTACGGAATTTGCGAATGCGGCAGTACATCCCTGGATATTATTGATGGCGAACAGTTAAAAATCCAATCTATGGAGATAGCATCATGTGTGTAAATTGCGGCTGTTCCGACAATTCCCAAACCAAAATTACCAATCCCGAAACGGGAGAACACCAACACGTACTTGCGGATGGTACGATTGTCAATCATTCCCACGACCACAACGGCGACCATCACCACCAGGAAAGTTCCCACGCCCATACCCATGCCCAAATCCACCATACCACGATTTCTGTGGAACAGGATTTGCTGGCGAAAAACAATCTCACCGCCGCGCAAAATCGCGGCTGGTTTGATGGTAGAAATATTTTAGCGTTCAATTTGGTTAGTTCCCCAGGTGCTGGGAAAACTACGTTTTTGGTACGTACGATTCGCGATTTGCAGTCGGAAATTCCCATTTCAGTTATTGAAGGCGACCAGGAAACTGCGAACGATTCGCAAAAAATTGCTGCCACTGGTGCGAAAGTCATGCAAGTAAATACGGGAACGGGATGCCATTTGGATGCGGAAATGGTTGCCAAGGCGTTAAAACAGCTTCATCCCCCGCTTCATTCTACCGTGATGCTGGAAAATGTGGGCAATTTGGTTTGTCCGGCACTATTCGATTTGGGAGAAGCTGCTAAGGTGGCGATTCTTTCGGTGACGGAAGGGGATGACAAGCCAATTAAATATCCGCACATGTTCCGCGCCAGCCAGGTGATGGTAATCAATAAAATCGATTTGCTACCCTATGTAGAGTTTGACGTGGAAAAATGCTGCGAATACGCACGTCAAACCAATCCCGATATCAAAATCTTTCAGGTATCGGCGACAACAGGAGAAGGTATGGAAAGCTGGTACGATTGGATTCGCGAAATTTTGGCGGCTGGAGAAAATCAGGTAGCGGCGGCTTCTACCTAAGTGGCAACGTTGGGATTGCTGCGAAAATTTCTCGATTGGCTTCTGGGGAAGTACCGGGAATGATTTCTAGCTGCCTGGCATCTTCTGTTGGCGTTGAGTGTAGGTGGGTTAGGCTAATGGTAACAGCTTCTTTGGGAGGATGGGGTAAGCGATCGCCCCATTCGATGGCAACAATTCCCGGTTCTACTTCCATGCCATCGGTATACATCTGCGGCATGAGGTCGGTAACTTCGTCCGGTTGCAGGCGGTAGAGGTCAAAATGATATAAAGGCACCCTGCCTTCAGGATACTCGTTAATAAGGGTAAATGTGGGAGAAGCGATCGCATCGGTAATTCCCAATCCAGCACCAATTCCCTGGATTAACGTGGTTTTGCCAGTGCCCAACGCTCCCACCAACAGCAAAATTCGACCTGGGGATAGGGTTTCTCCCAACGTAACGCCCAGTTTGTAGGTAGTGGCGGCATCTGGTAAGTCAATAACTTTCTGCATCAAAGTTGCTATTTGGGCAAACAGCGCAAATCAGGTCAATCGAGCGGTTGGAAAGACAATTCCACCACTGTAGATTGGGAATTATTCTAACACGATCGGATGCAGGATTCTTCGGGCTGGAAAGCACCCGCGAAAGGTGTCATGACCGAAATAACGGAGTCTGCCACGAGACCAAGGCTGGATGAACCAAACGCAATCAACACGAATGTCGATTTTTGTCCAGTGATTGGGTTAGTCGTGACATCCTTGCTTGGCATAGATAGCGAAAAATTTTCGGCGCTATGCCTTGCCTTGTTAAGTGTAGATCCTTTTGAGGGAATGCTATAAATAACAGTTCTAGATTGGTTCTAGATTGAAGCTTTGCAAAGATACAGTACGGAAATCAAGCGAGAGGGAAACATCATGAGCCAAAGCTGGAAGGTAGGGCAACAACTGGCACCAAGTTGCCAAACCACAGAACCAACAGCCACCCCCCCAGTATTAGAAAACCTGCATCCTATCGAACTAACCGTAGCCATTCCCACCTTCAATGGTGCAGCTAGGTTGCCGGAAGTTTTGGCAAGTTTGCAGCAGCAACAAGCAACCGAATTCCGTTGGGAAATTCTGATTGTAGATAACAATAGTACTGATAGCACAGAAGAAGTCGTTCGCTACTATCAAGCCAACTGGTCTGCAACGTTTCCCCTGCGATACTGTAAAGAAATGCAGCAAGGTGCAGCCTTTGCCAGGGTTCGCGCCATCAAAGAAGCCAAAGGAGAGTTGGTTGGTTTTCTCGATGACGATACCATTCCCGATGCCAACTGGGTAGCCGCCGCCTACCATTTTGCACAAAACCATCCCCAGGTCGGTGCCTACGGCAGCCAAATCCACGGGGATTACGAAGGAGCGCCACCAGCCAATTTTGAACGCATTGCTTGTTTTCTGGCGATAACCGAAAAGGGGTCGGAACCTTTCTGCTACGAACCGCAAAAGAAAATGCTGCCGCCTTCTGCCGGATTGGTGGTTCGCAAGCAAGCCTGGCAAGACAACGTGCCGGATAAACCTTCCCTGAGCGGTCGTTGCGGTGGATCCATGCTCAACAGCGAAGACCTGGAAGCCATCATGTACATCCAGAAGGCCGGCTGGGAAGTTTGGTACAATGCCAACATGGAATTATACCATAAAATTCCCCGCAAACGGCTGCAAAAAGAATATCTGTTGGCTTTGGTACGGGGCACTGGTTTAGCCAGACATCGCATCCGCATGTTGCGCTGGAAACCCTGGCAAAGGCCGCTGTTGTTTCCTGTGGCTTGGGGGCGAGATATTCTCAAAGCAATCTTATTTTATCAAAAACATCGCCACCGCATTCCAGAAGATGTGGTGACTGCCTGCGAAATGGAATTTTTAACCAGTTCGATTTTGAGTCCTTTTTATTTGTGGCGTCGGGATTTGGACCTTTGGTGGCAGACAACGCTGAAAACGTTCCGTACTATCCTGTATTTTGAGCAATCCAACTACCAAAAAAGCTCTAGTTCCTAGAATGGCAAATAAGGTAGCTTACAGTGCCAGGAAATTGTCGATTGAGCAGGCAATTTCCTGGTTTTTTTGGATCGAATTCCTGCAACTCTGCTAAACTCCTATGCAAATTTTCCCATTTTCCCATCCCAATTTGGCGGCAAAAATGGCATAGTAGATGGGAACCAATTGCTGGGAGTTGGCAAATTTTTTATGAACTTTCCATTGTATTTGTGGCAAGCTAGCATCCGCTGGTTCGCTGCTACCAAACGCCAGTGGCAGCAAATGTGGCGTTCTTGGCGTCGCTTGTCTTGGTGGTTGGCGGCAGTTTTGACCGGCGTTGTTTTGGCGAGTTGTTCGGCAGGGGGGGAAGCCAGCGAAGATACGCAAGCCTCCGCTGAGTTCGAGCAAAAAGTTTTGCAGGTTTTGCGCGACAATCCGCAGGTGTTGATGGAAACCTTGCAGTCTTACCAGCAAGAACAGCAACAAGGCATGCGGCAGGCGCGGCGCTCGTTTTTAGAGAAAATGAGCAAGGAACCGGCGTCGATAATTGGCAATTCCCCGACCAAAGGGTCTGCCAAGCAAGATATTGTCTTGTTGGAGTTTTCTGATTTCCAATGTCCTTTTTGCCGTCGCGCTTACGAAACGGTAAAACAATTTATGGAAAAACACCAAAACCGGGTGACGTTGGTTTACAAGCATTTGCCGTTAGCTTCCATTCATCCGCAAGCCGTTCCTGCAGCGCAAGCATCCTGGGCAGCCCAGCAACAAGGGAAGTTTTGGGAATACCACGATCGCTTGTTTGAAAATCAAGATCGGTTAGGGGAAGAGTTATACAAGCAAATTGCTACCGAGTTGGGATTGGACATGGATGCCTGGAATCGCGATCGCAACAGCGAGGCTGCCCAACAAGCCATCCAAAAAGATTTGCAGTTGGCACAACGGTTGGGCTTAAATAGAACACCGTTTTTCTTTCTTAACGAACAAGCCCTCAGCGGGGCTATCGAATTATCGGAACTGGAGCAAGCTTTACAGCGTGTTGGGTCTTAATTTTCCCAGAAAAAGTAGGGTGGGTAATGCCCACCCGATCGATCTAGTAATTTTCAAAGCGTATAAAGGCTTACTTTAAAAATATGGGATGGGAAAACCCACCCCACAAATTTAGATAGATATGAAATCAGCGAAGTTAGGCGGTGACCAACTCTTGAGAAGGTCGGCTGCTATTGCGAACTCCTTCTATGGCCGTGGCATAGTCATCTGCCTTGAAGACCGCAGAACCGGCAACAATGGCATTGGCACCGGCTTCCAATACCTGCCAAGTATTTTTGGGTTTGAGGCCGCCATCAACTTCAATCCAGGGATCGAGACCGCGCTCGTCGCACATGGCACGCAGCTTGCGGATTTTGGGAATAATGCCGGGAATGAAGCTCTGACCGCCGAAACCGGGGTTAACGCTCATTAACAGCACCAAATCGCATTGATCCAACACGTAGTCGATGAATTCCAGTGGTGTAGAAGGATTGAGAACCACACCGGCTTGCTTGCCAGCTTCCCGAATTTGGTTGAGGGTGCGGTGTAGGTGGGGAGAAGCGTTGTGTTCGGCATGTACGGAAATAATATCCGCGCCGGCTGCGGCGAATTGTTCCACGTATTTTTCCGGTTCAACGATCATCAAGTGAACGTCGAGGGGTTTGTCGGTTAAGGGGCGAATTGCCTTGACAACCAAAGGTCCAATGGTGATATTGGGAACGAAGCGACCGTCCATGACATCGACATGGATCCAGTCAGCCCCTGCTCGATCGACAGCCTGCACTTCTGCTCCCAGACGACTAAAATCGGCTGATAGAATAGAAGGAGCGACAACAATTGGTTTTTGGGATTGGGTTTGGGTCATGCTTGCCAGCCTAGAATACAATCTGCAGTGTTTGTCATTTTAGTTTAACAAATTGTTGTCAATTTATTTACATTTTCAATTAGTAGTTGGTAATACCATCTGGTGGCTTTGTCGTAGGAGAATTGAACTTTATGGTGGTGCGGGATCGAAAGCAATGGCATAAAATAACAGGGGTGGTTGCTTTAGGGATGGGCGCGATCGCGTTTCCCAGCCTAGCGTACAGCTATTTAACCTCTTCTGTGGGAGAAACGGGCATCGATGCGTTGCGCTTGCATGGAGACCCCTACAATTTAAAAGGGCGCAAAATTGCCATCGGTCAGGTAGAAATTGGCAGACCGGGTCGCTTCGGTATGGATAAAGAAATTCCTGCCAATGCAGCGGTCGCTCCCAAAGGAATTTTTCTGCGCAATGCCCCTGCCAAAGTCAACGGTGATTTGGATATGCATGCCCACAACGTGGCTGGGGTCATGATTTCCCAACATAAAGCCGTACCTGGGGTGGCACCGCAGGCGCGTTTGTATGCTACGGCGGTGGCAGGAGACTACAGCCAAGACCGGCAAGCCTACGAATGCCTGAGTACCCAACATATTGCCCTGCAAAATAGTGGCGACGTACGCGCTACCAATTTTAGTTTTGGAGAACCCCTGGCGCTCGATCCTCGCTCCGAGGCTGTTTTGGATGGCAATGCCCCCCTGACCCTCTGCGTGGATTGGCTGGCGGCACAGGAAAATGTGGTTTATTCCGTGGCAGGCAACCAAGGCAGCGGCGGCATTCCCATTCCCACGGATAATTACAATGGCATCAATGTGGCGTTTTCTAGCCAGGGCGATGAGGGGATTTACAATCGGGTGGATGTGGCCAATTTGGGCAGCGTTTTCCCGGGATTCAGAAGCCGCTTGGAAGGGGTGGAAAGTAATGTGGGAGACCGTCGTTCCATCCATTTGCTGGCTCCTGGTCGCAACGTCCCCCTGGTGGAACCCAACGGTGAAGTTCGTCGGGATACCGGTACCAGTTTTGCCGCTCCCCACGTTACTGCTACGGTAGCATTGTTACAAGAATACGGCGATCGCCAAATTGCTGCTTCTCGCCCCCACTGGAGTTTGGATGCCCGCCACCAGGAAGTGATGAAGGCGGTGTTGCTGAATTCTGCCGATAAAATGGAAGACACCAACGGCAATTATTTGGGCATGACCCGCACGATTTGGGATAAAAACAACCAAAATTGGCTGCAATCAGATGCCTATGAAAACCGGCGCATTCCCCTACACGGGCAAATGGGAACCGGCCATCTCAATGCCTATCGCGCCGTGCAACAATTTCAACCGGGGCAGTTTGCCCCCGATGCCCCTGTACCGGCTCGGGGTTGGGATTACAATCGAGTACATGCAGAAGGGGCAGCTCAGCCTAACTATCGAGAATATACCATCAGCCAGCCTTTGGCGGCAGGGAGCTACGTTTCGGCTACCATCGCTTGGAATCGTAAGGTGGTGCTGCAAGATAAAAATAACAATGGACGCTACGATATAGGCGAGCAATTTCGCGATCGCGGTTTGAATGATTTAAACTTATACCTGATGCCTGCTGGCAGCAACAACCCCGACGAGAGCGTTTGGTCTTCCGTGAGTGCGGAAGATAGTGTGGAACACATCTTTTTCCCCATCCCCGAAACCGGTCGCTACAAACTCCGCATCGCCTACGAAAACCAAGCCAACGACCCTGCCCAAGATTATGCCGTTGCTTGGTGGACTCAAACCGCCACCGAGTAAAGCATTCATGACATCACCACCACTGCAGAAAAGATAGCAACGGATATGGCACCGGCAAACCAGCACTTCCAACGCCAACGCATGTTTCTCTACCTGATTCCCATTGTGGGAGTCTTCCCCGCTCTGTGGACTTTGTACCGCCGCCGGGAAAACAGCGATGCCGCCGAACTGGCTGCCAGCCGCCTGGCTGTAACCCTGGCGGGATTGTGGCTGGGGGGGCATATTCTCCTGGAAACCAGTGCTGGCAGTAGCGCAACCCTGCAACTGCCATTTTTAATTGCCAGTAGTGTCCTGACCAGTACCTATTTTCTGGTAAATTTGGGGTTAATGGTGCGTTTGTGGAAAAAAATCCCACTTTGGTTGCCAGGCGTTAGTAAAATTAGCGATCGTCTCCCCTAAAATAGGAACGCGAGGCCGCTTTGGCATTTTTGGTGCCAACGTAAAGCTCGTTGCGTTCAACAAGTGTGTGTGTGAGGAAACCAGTGACCACCAACAATCAATCCCAGTCCACCCACCTCAATCGCAAACCTTACCAACCGCAGAAAATCCGTAAAAAATCGAAAAAACGCCGTTTTACCTGGATATGGCTCGGTTTGGGCATGAGCAGCGTGGCCATGCTGTCGGCTACTGCTGGCGCTTGGCTGGCTGTTTCCCTATCCAGTACCCCGCTCATGCGCAGCCAGCTGACCCCAGAAGAAGCCTCCGTTTTTGCCCAGGATGATTTAACCAAAACCAATCTCAATTTACCCGAGCTCACCCGACCGGTAAATATTTTGGTGATGGGTACCAAAGTGCTTACTTCCGATCTCAGCCGCAAACCCAAAAAAGATTTGGGATACCATGCTTTGGTGAATTCTTTGGATGGATTGGCGGATGTGATGCTGCTGGTGCGGTTTGACCCCCATGAAGAGCGGTTGGTCTTACTGAACATTCCCCGGGATACCCGCGCTTTTGTGGAAGGGGTGGGAACCACCAAACTCAACGAAGCCAACTACTACGGCGGTCCTTCCCTGGCTGCCAAATCCATCAGCGAACTGTTGGGGGGCATTACCATCGATCGCTACGTGCGGGTGAACGTACAAGGCGTGGAAAAGCTCATCGATACCTTGGGTGGGGTAACGGTTTACGTGCCTAAGGATATGGAGTATCAAGATGACTCCCAGCATTTATACATCGATTTGGAAAAAGGAGAACAGCACCTCAACGGCGATGAGGCTTTGCAATTTTTGCGCTACCGCCACGATGGGTTGGGGGATATCGGTCGCATTCAACGCCAGCAGATGATGATGCGGGCTATGGTGCAACAAACCCTGAAACCGTCTACGGTGACCCGGTTGCCCAAAATTCTGTCAGTCATTCAAGACCATATCGATACCAACCTCAGCGTGGAAGAGTTGGTGGCTTTGGTGGGGTTTGCTTTGGACCACCAAAAGGATGATTTGCAAATGCTGATGCTCCCCGGTCGGTTTAATGATATCGAAGAATACAACAATGTGAGTTATTGGCTGCCCAACTACCAAGAAATTGACACCATGATGGCGGAATACTTTGATATAGGTTGGGTGGAAGATGGCTATGAGGTGAAAACACCTTCGCAAGTGCGCGTGGCGGTTCAAAACAGTACGGAAAGTCGGGAAGCGGCTTACGATTTGATTGATAGCTTGGTTGAAGAAGGCTATCGCAATACCTTTTTGGACCGACCCTGGCCGCAACCCCTACCCACAACTCGCATTGTTGCCCAGCAGGGGGATGTGGAAACTGCTAGAGCCTTGCGCCGCCGTTTGGGTTTTGGTGAGGTTCGCATTGAGAGTACGGGAAATTTGCAGTCGGATATTACTATTCAGTTGGGTAAGGATTGGTTGCAAAAGCACGACCAAAAGGAATTGCCCCCTACACAAACGAAAAGCGATCGCTACCAGTAAAATTACATCCATTTCCGCAGCGATCGCTTGTTTTTCTTAACGTCTAACCCGACTTTTGGTCTTTTTATGCCAGTAAGCCGTGAGGACTTTGGCATCCGGCGGACCCTGCAAGCAAACCACCCGCAATCCCCGCAGCCAATCCAGCAGTTTGGAATAAGGGGTGCCTCGCAAAATCCGGTCGGTGATGGTAAAAATGAGCGCCCCGTGGCTAAACTGCTGTTGCCCGTACAGCAAAGCGACTGCTATCATACTATTGTTGATGCCCCGCTGGTGCTGCCGGCGCTCTAGATGGTTGGCATCGGTTCGCAAGGGAACGGAACGAATCGATGCAATCTTATGAAAATTGCGATCGCTTTCCAGCATCAACTGTAACTGTCTGCGCGCATCCATTTCCTCAACTCTCAACAACCTTCCCAGGCTAGGAACTATTGGCGAAAACAGCTAGCCCAGACAAAAACAAATCAAAAACCACCTTCGACCTAAACGAACTTTTATCCACTAATTAGCGACCTTTTCCTACCCGAATCCGGTTATTTTTATCGTTCCCACAAACCAACCTGGCATCGCGGTTCCACGAAGAAGGGAACTTGGTAGGAAAGATTTGCAATTGCAATAACTCCAGAAACAAAAAGTCCTGGAGTCGCGAGAGAATATTGTTCTTGCGTGGCAAAGGAACGAAAATAGACACCCTACCCAGACCAAGAGCCTGGGTTTTTTTGTAGCACGATTCCCGTGGAGGAAGCGCTTGCTGCCTGTGGAAATCGATCCTGGATTGATGGAACAAATTTTGGGAATATATTCTAAGAATACCTCACCAACCAGGTATTTCGCAAACCCAACTTGCCAAAAACTCCCAGAAAAAAGAGCCGACGATGGGATTTGAACCCACGACCTGCCGATTACGAATCGGCTGCTCTACCACTGAGCTACATCGGCATGTGTATTCTATATTGTAGCAAGGAGTGTCTAAAAAAATAAAGTCATGGTAAAAATAAATTACTATGCCACCTTAAACGTATCTCCCCAGGCGACCTATGCCGAAATCAAGCAAGCCTATCGGATTTTGGTGAAACAATACCATCCCGATAGCAACTCTTCCCAGGGAGACCACGATGCCATTGTTCGGATTAACGCCGCCTACGAGGTTCTCAGCGACCCACAAAAGCGCAAACAGTACGATGCCAAACGCCAAGCCAAACGCAAGGCGACAGCTTCCCAACAACGCGCGCGCCAGCAAAACCGCCGCCAACGCACCAGTGCTTCCCAGCATACCCAAGCCACCGCCGGTCAAGACATCGACATGCAGCTACACCAGTGGTTGCAGCAGGTATACAAACCGGTGAATCGGCTACTGAACCACATTCTCACGACGCTAGACAACCAAGTAGACGAACTGGCAGCAGACCCGTTTGACGATGCGTTGATGGAGGAGTTTCAAGAGTACATCGAACAGTGTCGTTCCTGTTGGCGGCAGGCACAGCAAGAGTTTCGTTCCATGCCCAATCCTTCCCCCGTGGCGAAAGCAGCGGCACATTTGTACTACTGTATCAATCAAATTGGCGATGGCATTGAGGAGTTGGAATGGTTTACCCTCAACTACGACGAAAGCTATCTCCACGCGGGTCAAGAGATGTTCCGCCGCGCTTCTTATTTGCGTTGGGAGGCGCAAATGGCGGTGCGGGATATTTTCTAAAAGGTGGGGATGGGAAAGTGCCATTAAATTATTTTTGTTATCTTTTTCTAGAAGCAATGGCGAGGCTCTTGGTTTGAAGGAGCGATCGAGGGCGATGGTTGCGGAATTTGGTTGCTAGAGTATAAAAATATTGATTTAAGAATAGAATTTTTAAAACCGAAAAACTGGTATAGAATGTTTTATTGCTTGGTTTTGTTCCTATTTTGTTAACGATTATTGGGCAAAATCTTCAACAGTCTCCGGACTCTGCTACGAAGAATGCGCCAGAGAATGAGGCAAATGAGGGCGATAAGGGCAAAGGGAAAGGCAAAAACGCCAGCGATGAAGCACAGGATGAATTGCGATCGACCCCGTTGGGCGAATTTAGCGATGGATTTTATCCATTTGGGGATAAGCAAAGCTTCGATAGGGAGTCCAAGTTCCATATAAATTTGATTGGCCTGGTGACTGGCAGCAAATCCTTCTTGAACTCTACCTGTAAGATGGTAGGCATGGGCTAAGTTTTGTAACGTTCTGGCTTCCCCATGGCGATCGCCGATTTCTTTTTCGATCGCTAAAGATTGCTGGTAGTACTCGATGGCTCGTTGGTACTGTCCTAGGGATTTGTAGGCTAAGCCCAGACCTATCAAAGAATTGGCTTGGCCACCGCGATCGCCGATTTCTTGTTTGATAGCTAAAGATTGCTGGTGGTACTCGATGGCTCGTTGGTACTGTCCTAGGGATTGGTAGGCTAAGCCCAGACCTATCAAAGAATTGGCTTGGCCACCGCGATCGCCGATTTCTTTTTCGATCGCTAAGGATTGCTGGTAGAACTCGATGGCTGGTTGGTACTGTCCTAGGGACTCGTAGGCAAGGCCCAGATTGTTCAAAGATTTGGCTTCGCCACTGCGATCGCCGATTTCTTGTT